>NZ_JADBUZ010000040.1:0-39060 GCF_020245305.1 Microcystis sp. M20BS1
AAACTGGCTCTTAAAGGGGCAACACTGTCCATGAATGAAGGCATTCCCAATCATTTTGAAGTGATTAGAAGTCTTCCTCATGGTCATGTAATGGCTATTTTAGAGACGATTAAAAAATTAGGTTTAGATAAAATAATCAGTAAAAAATCCTCACGAATCAGAAACTTAGTAGTGGCGATGATTGTGGCAAGAATCATCAATCCTAAATCAAAACTAGCCACAGCGAGAGGGTTTAATAGCGAGACTGGCAGTCAGAGTTTAGGACAATTGTTAGACTTAGAGAAAGCCGGCTCTTTGGTTTGTGTTATGCAATGGACGGGGGATATAAGGGATGTAACCCTTATGTAGAAAAGCATTTGGCGATTTTTGTCAATTGTTTTTGATCTAGAGCGAACTAATCAATTAAATCTCTTACCAGATAATGATTTAGTCGATTTATGCCCCCATATCGAATCATACCAAGTAACGAAGAACCTAAATTATTAACTAAAAATTTTGTATCTCCTTCAGTCACCCCTATTTAAACCATAAAATTAGAGTTATCTTTATGTTTGCCACTGATAAATACTTAGAATTATTAAAGCAATACCCTCCTTGTCCTATTCACAATGAGGAAGACTTAGAAATGATGCAGGAGGTTATTAATCGCCTTTTAGACAAACCCCAATTAACGACAGAAGAAAGGGAATATCTAAATGTTTTAGGGTCTTTAATTTATGAGTATGAGGAAAATCAAGAGCCAATACCTGATATTTATGGACTTGAATTGTTGAAATTTATATTAGAGGAAAGAAACCTACAAAAGCAAGATTTGCTATCTATTTTTGAAAGTAAGTCAACCCTGGATGACATTCTTGATGGCCAACAAGATCTAACTCCTATCTATATTCAAAAATTAGCCAATTTTTTAAATATATCTCCTGATTTATTTTTTCCTAGTTAGTCACAAAAAATGCGTTAGACAGTTAAGCTTATTTCCTGTCTTAACGCATAGGTTAACAGACTAAATTAAAGCCTGATAACGCCCCAAAGCCAGTAGAGGAAAATACTGCTGATAGAAATGATATTTCAGGTAAAAATGACAGGGAAAACCTGTACCGGTGAAGTAATCTTCATCCCATGTACCATTTTCTTTTTGGGTAACAAGAAGATAATTAACGCCCTTTTCAATCACTTCTCGCTGATAATTGCCGGTGACTTTCCCGACGGCTAATAAACCGATTAATGCCCAAGCAGTTTGGGAAGCGGTACTATTTCCCTGTCCTTTAAATTTAGGGTTATTGTAACTAAAACAGGTTTCACCCCAACCACCATCAACATTTTGACAACTGCTTAACCAATTGGCTCCTTTTTGCAATTGCTGGCGATATTTATTCGGTTCCAGAAAAGCCAAAGCAGATAACGCCCCACTGGTTCCATAAATATAATTTACACCCCAACGACCAAACCAACTACCATCAGCTTCCTGTTCTTTTTCCAGATAATCCAAAGCTTTTTTAACTCGATTTTCCTCCATTTTAACATCACAAGTGCCTAACATTTCTAGAACTCTGGCAGTAACATCAGCCGTATTAGGATCGATCATTGCTTTTAGATCGGCATAGGGCAAAGAATTAAGCCAGTTTTGATCGTTATCGATGTCAAAAGCTCCCCAACCACCAGCTTTACACTGCATAGTAGCCATCCAATTAACTGCCCGTTTCATCACGCTTTTTTTAATATTTTCATCGGGCATTTTAATTAACTCTAAAGCCATCACCACCACTGCCGAATCGTCTAAATCGGGATACCAGCGATTGTCAAATTCAAAAGCCCAACCCCCGGGGGTTCCGATTTTATTTTTAATCGCCCAATCGCCATAATCAAGAATTTGTTGATCGATTAACCATTGTCCCGCTTTAATTATAGATGGATGAGCGGGATTTAGACCGGATTCAATTAGCGATCGAATTACCCAAGCCGTATCCCAAACCGGCGAAACACAGGGCTGCACACAATAGGTATTATCCGTCTGAATAGCAAAATTATCCACCGCTTTTAAACCCCGGGCAACAATCGGATCGTCAACATCATAACCTAGGGCTTTTAAAGCTAATAGGGAATTTAACATCGCCGGGATAATTCCCCCCCAATCGCCTGTGTCTTCCTGTCGTTCAATTACCCATTTTTCCGCCGCTTTCAGACTTTCTTGACGGAAGGGAACTAAATCAGTTTTTTCTGCCCATTTAAACAGCCCATCTAACCAGAGGAAAACATCCGCCCAATCGTTATTTTTTGGTAACTCATACTTGACATTATTCACCCCTTCTGTATAGAGTTCATCGAGATTAAAACCCATTTTATACACGGGTTTTTTGTCGAAAACAATTAATAAAGGAACCGTACTTCCCCGCGCCCAACTGGACATTTCATAGATAGTAAAAGGGAAATTTTCCGGCAGTAGCATAATCCAAGCGGGGATAGAGGGAACCCCCTGCCAATCGTAACAACCAATTAAAGCGAGGTGCATTTTGGTGAAAATGCGGGTTTTGCTGATGCCACCTTTAGCTAAGATAAATT
Source organism: Microcystis sp. M20BS1 (assembly GCF_020245305.1). Taxonomy (NCBI): domain Bacteria; kingdom Bacillati; phylum Cyanobacteriota; class Cyanophyceae; order Chroococcales; family Microcystaceae; genus Microcystis; species Microcystis sp. M20BS1. The sequence goes on from NZ_JADBUZ010000040.1 coordinate 2,560, forward strand.
CTCTAGCTTTTTCTAAAGCAGGATCATTAACAGGAATTCCCAATAGTCGCAGCCCCATGTAGGCTTCCACAGTGGTGCTAAGATCGCCACCATCCCCATAAAATAACTCCCAAGCGCCGTTAGGACACTGTTGCTGACGCAGATAGGTGGCTGCTTTGTCTAGGGGGCGTTTTTTGTCAGTTTTCCAGATTTTGTGCAGTAAAATTGCTTCTGAGGTGATGGTGACATTAGATTCTAATTCTGCCCACCAGTAACCCTCAGAGTATTGGGTAGAAAGTAAATAATTTTGAGAAAGTTCGATCGCTTTCGCTGTTTTAGCGGCTATTTCGGTGATTTTGTCCTGAATCTGCATTTTTTCCGTTCGACAACCTCTAGGGACCACCAGTGCAAATAAGATAATCTTATTTACAAAGTTTTTAATAAGTAGGTAAAAGATAGGCTTTTGTTCCCAAAGAATCCAGTAAAGGAATCTGCTTTAGTTGCCACTTTCTTTTTTCTTTTCACTGATTACTGTTTACTGATTACCGATAACTGATCAAGTACCCCCACCCCCCTGAAGACAAAAAGGGTACGAAACTCGCACCCCACCAGATTGATCTTCATTGAACTTACTTTTTCTTTTTGCCTTTAGCGGGCGGATTATCCTTCGCTGCCGGTTCCGGGGCTTTTTCCTCCACTTGCGGGGCGGCTGCTACCGGTTCCGGGGCTTTTTGTCCCATTTGGGCGGCTACTTCGGCGGCGAAATCCGTTTCTTCTTTCTCGATCCCTTCACCTAGTACAAAGCGTTGGAAACGACGCACCTGAATATTTTCTCCCAAAGCGGCGATCGCTTGTTTGAGCAATTCGTCAATACTGATGTTCTGATCGCGGATAAAGGGTTGATCGAGCAGAGAAAGTTCTTTCAAACGTTTTTCAATACGGCCGGCCACGATTTTTTCTTTGATATTATCGGGTTTATTGGCTAAATCGTCCCGTCCCATCTCAATTTCTTTTTCTTTGGCGGCGATTTCGGCGGGAATATCGGCCACTTTTACATATTCGACGTTAGGACAAGCGGCAATCTGCATCGCCACGTCATTAACCAATTTTTTGAACTCCTCGCGACGGGCAACAAAATCGGTTTCACAGTTCACTTCCACTAAAACACCGATGCGGCTGCCGGTGTGGATGTAACTGCCGATCATCCCTTCTGCCGCTACCCGACTAGCTTTTTTCTCGGCGGAAGTAATCCCTTTTTGTCGCAACCATTCGATCGCTTTGGTTATATCCCCCGCGTTTTCCGTCAGCGCCCTCTTGCAATCCATCATGCCGGCGCCGGTCTTTTCCCTAAGTTCTTTAACCTGTTGTGCTGTAATTTCCGCCATAAAATTCCTAACCTACTGCTTATAATTGATCATGCCACGAGAGGGGCAGGTTTGACCGCTCGATAGGCTCGGAAAGTTTCCCCCCGAACCTAGCTGCGATCAATAGCTAATTTTCCCTAGTTATCGTCGTCTCCACTGGCAAATTCGGCGGCGTATTGGGAATAATCACCTTCTTCCTCGTACTCGGTTTCATTATCGTAGTCTTCCTCGTATTCTTCCACCGCTGCTTGACCACCGCGACGACCTTCGATGATCGCATCGCTAATTTTGCCTAAAATCAGTTTAACTGAGCGAATTGCGTCATCGTTGGCGGGAATCGGCACATCTACCAAGTCGGGATCACAGTTAGTATCCAAGAGGGAGATGATGGGAATGCCCAATTTTTGGCATTCTTGGATAGCGTTGTATTCCCGACGCTGATCCACTACGACGACTAAATCCGGCAGCCGGCGCATGGTTTTAATGCCACCGAGGTATTTTTCTAGTTTGCCTAATTCCCGACGCAGTACCGATGCTTCTTTTTTCGGTCGTTTATCGAGGGCGCCGCTATTTTCTAATTCTTCTAATTCTTTGAGTCTTTCTACCCGGCCGCGAATGGTTTCCCAGTTGGTTAACATTCCCCCTAACCAGCGTTGGTTAACGAAGTGGCTACCGCTGCGTAAAGCTTCCTGTTTAATGATTGCTGCCGCTTGCCGTTTCGTACCGATGAATAAAAAGCGTTTACCGCTATCGGCTTCTCCTCGGACAAATTCGTAAGCTTCTTCGATTAATTGGGCGGTTTGCACCAAATCAATGATATGAACCCCATTCCGGGCAGTGTAGATGTACTGAGACATTTTCGGGTTCCAACGGCGCGTTTGATGGCCGAAGTGAACCCCAGACTCTAGCAATTCTGCGAGAGAGACAACGGGCATATTTTTCTCCTTTTCGGGTTTATCCTCCATCTAGGGCTGGATTTCTAGATTCCTAGAAACACCCGATCGCCTAGATGTGCGATTTTTGACAACTTTTCTAGTCTAACACGAAAGGGCGCAATTGCATACCCGTAAATATTGGGTACTGAGGGCTTGCTACTGCAATTCCTCAAGTTTTTTCAAAACCGCTTCTGCATGGGCTTTTACCTTGACATTTGACCAAATATAGGCAATATTTCCCTGGGGGTCGATCAGGAAAGTGGCTCTTTTAATCCCCATATATTCCTTACCCATAAATTTTTTTAATCCCCAGACTTGATAAATTTCCGCCAGTTGATGTTCGGTATCGCTCAATAATTGAATAGTTAAATTGTGTTTTTCAATAAAACGACAGTGGGACTTCTCTGAATCGGGACTAACTCCTATAATTACCGCGTTTAATTGCTGAAATTGCGGCGACAAAGCGGTAAAATCGATCGCTTCTGTGCTGCAGCCCGGAGTGTTATCTTTGGGATAAAAATATAAGACCAACCACTGACCGGCAAAATCTGCTAATTTACTAATTTCGCCTCTTTGGTTGGGGGTGGCAAATTCGGGGGCTTTTTGTCCAACTTCTAGGGTCATTTTTAGGAGTGTAAAGGCAAGAGTAAGAAAGGAGCGAGGGAGAGGGAAAGCAATAGCCAGACTTGATAGTTAAATCTGGGAAGTTCGGGGTTTTCTGACTCGACTAAAGCATCGATTCTCTCTAATAAACGATTATTTAAAGAATGATCATTGAGAGCGACACAGCAACTATCGGAGAAACTTATTTCCGCTACTTGATTAACTTTTTCTGCCACTAAAAGCAGCGATTCAGCTAATAGTAAATAATCCACTTGTCCAGAAGCGTACTTATCGGCGCGTAATTCCCGTAAGAAGACCAATTCTGACCATAAATTCTCGCTATTGGGCAGCCAAGAAGACATTGATCGCAACCAACCTAACCAGAAAAACCAGAAGGTGTCATGATATTCTTGGTGAGCTTGTTCGTGGGCTAAAACTGCTTGTAAATGTTCTTGATCTAAGAGATTTAATAATCCTTGCGTCACAATTAATTCCGACTTCCAGAAGCCAACTCTGGCACTGTAGGGAAAATCCACTGCTAAAACTCTCGCTTTCTGAGCGGTGATTTTTTTGAGGGGATAACTGCTAAAATCCCGATGGGTTTGCCAAGTTTGATAGGAAAGTTTTATCAGGCAAAATAGAGCAAAAACTAGCCAAATTATGGCACTAAAGTAACTAATTAGACTGGAGTTATAGCCCAACATTTGCCCACGATAGCCCATACAAACCACCGATATAACTGTCATTAACAGCAGCAAAGGAGGAAAGAGAAAGAAAAATAGCGTTATCTGCCAACGACGCTGATAGCTAGGCAGAAACCAACGTAAACCAATGGCGATAGTTAATGCTAGTAATAACATTGAACCGTGCATTAGCTTTCTCTCCGTTGTTGACGCAGGGTATCTAAACGAGATGCGATCGCTTTTAATTGTTCGACACTAGCAGTATCGAGACTATCGGCAAAAGAAGCCACCACATCCGCATTACCAATAGCCAAAAAACGATGTAATTGTTCGTAGGCTTTAATTGCCTGTGCTTGTTCCTTAGAAACCATCGGTTTCCAGTAGAAAATCCGACCCTGTTTATAACAACTTAACCAGCCTTTATTAGTTAAACGACGCAGTACCGTAGTCACAGAAGTATAGGCCAGATCCCGTTCTGGATCCGCTAAAATGCGATCGTGGACATCCTTAACGCTAACGGGTTCCAATTCCCAGACAATATTGAGAATTTCCGCTTCCAGGGGGCCCAGGGATAACTGTTTTGGTTGATAGGTCGGCAATTGAGCCATAGTCACACAGAAATGAAGATTACTTTCCTGATCATAGCGGCGGATATCGATCGCCTGATAAAATAGCAACGATCCTTTATATTGTCTTTATGTCCACCGAAACTAATTTAACCACAACTACGGGCGCTGATGCCATTGATGTGGCGATCGCTAATGGCATTGATTTTGATGGTTCCCCGATTCCACCGGCAAAATTGGAACTTTATCACCGGGTAATGGGTTTGGAAGCAGGACGACAAAGAAGCGGGGTTTCTAACACGATGAGATCGCGAATTGTCCGCATCGGGGCCAAACATATCCCCCAAGAGGAATTAAATCAGCTGTTGTTAGCCGCCGATTTTGCCCCTCTCAAGGAGAAAGAAATCGCTTTTTACCTATAATGTCGGCTTTTCATCTCTCGGTTTCACCTCGGAGATGAAAAGTTCCGCCAGCATAGAACAGCGAAGCACGACTAAGAATAACTCTAATCTATAGTTGCCAATTTAATTTTAGTATGCTAGAGTAGTTTGCGTGGTAGGTCGATAACGCAAAATGTTTGTTTTAGAGTACAAGCTTAGAGGAAAACCATCTCAATATCAAGCCATTGATGAGGCTATTCGGACAGTACAGTTTGTTCGGAATAAATGTCTTAGATATTGGGAAGACAATAAAGGTGTAGGACAAAAAGATATTTATCGATACACAACTCAATTAAGAAGTGAATACCCTTTTGTTCAAGACCTTAACTCTACAGCTTGTCAACAGGCTTGCGAACGGACTTGGACTGCTATTCTTAGGTTCTATAATAACTGTAAGAACAAAATTGCTGGTAAGAAAGGATATCCTAAATACTCTAAACGTACTCATTCTGTTGAGTTTAAAAAGTCAGGTTGGAAACTTAATCGAAATTCCAAGAGAATAACTTTCACTGATGGAAAAAATATTGGGGAGTTAAAACTAATTGGTAGTCGAGACTTGTTTTATTTTCAAGAATGGCAAATTCAACGGATAAGAATAGTTAAAAGGGCTGATGGATATTATTGCCAGTTAATGCTAAAACTCGATGCTAGAGATATAACCCCACAATCAGAATCGACGGGTCATTGCCTAGGATTAGATATGGGGTTAAAATATCTTTATGCTGACAGCAACGGGAATACAGTAGAGCCTCCTAAGTATTATCGAAAAGCCGAGAAGCGTCTTAATAAACTGAATAGAAGAAAGTCGAAAAAGTTTAAGAGAGGACAAAAGCAGTCTAATAACTACAAAAAAGCTAGTCAAAAATACGCCAAGGGACACTTAAAAGTAAGTAGGCAACGAGAAGAGTTTGCTAAAAAATTGGCACTCCGTTTAATTCAGTCAAACGACTTGATAGCATATGAAGATTTAAAAGTCAAGAACCTTGTGCGTAATCGAAAACTAGCCAAGAGTATTAATGATGCTGGTTGGTCACAATTGAGAAAATGGATTGAGTATTTTGGCATTAAATACGGCCGATTAACTATTGCAGTTAATCCAGCCTATACAAGTCAAGAATGCCTTAATTGTGGTCGGTTAATCCAAAAGTCTCTATCAGTTAGAACTCATGTTTGTTCTTGCGGATATGTGGAAGATAGAGACAAAATGGCGGCCTTGAATATACTCAAAAAAGCTACGATAGGGCATATCGGAAGCTGGTCGTTAGACCTAAACGCTTGGGGAGATTTAAGCTCTATTTTGGTTGGTAGAAATACCTGCTAAGACAACTTGAGTCAGTGAACCAAGAATCCCTCGCTTTTAGCGACGGGAGTGTCAATATCTCAAGTAGTCAAATTTTTGCTCACCATTTTTCGCCTAGACTTCTTGGGGTTAACCGGATTGTTGGGGAAATTAGGCAAGGAGTCTAGGTTGATCTAATGCTCAAGGACACCTCGAATAAAAGATTTTGTTAACAAAGTGTTGGTCGAGGAAATCTCCTTGATCTACATTGATGAAGAGGGAATTATTTTCAAGAACTAACAAGGCGCTCCGTCCCTCAAAATTCGATTTTTCGAGGTAGCCTAGACATAACGCCTTGGTTATTGGCTAAAATTAAACTTTTTTTGCCCATCAATTTAAAAACTTGCGTTTTTTTGATCATCTTAGCCTAGAGGAATGAGTAGTATGAGTTACAGCAAAGTTGATTTGTTAATTTTGTCCATCAGTGTAATCTGGGTTAAATCTCTCACTTTTTCCCGTTATCAATTACTCAAGGGGTAGCTCGATCAATTGGACTTATTGAGAAAATCTTCGTACTAATTGAGAGTAAACCAAGGTTTGATCAGGGTTTCAGGCGGTGCAATGCTGAAGTAAATCTATTTTTCGAGGTACCCCCAAGAGGATCGATAACCACTGATTCCGAGCCAGTAATGATACACTAGGCATGATTTAATTACAAACCTCGATCGCAAAAGGAAATAAATATCGATGAAAGCCATGATTTTGGCGGCAGGCAAAGGAACTCGTGTCCGTCCGATTACCCATACGATTCCCAAACCCCTGATCCCGATTTTACAAAAGCCGGTGATGGAGTTTTTATTGGAACTGTTGCGACAGCATGGCTTTGATCAGATCATGGTGAATGTCAGTCATTTAGCCGAAGAAATTGAGAGTTATTTCCGCGATGGTCAGCGTTTTGGGGTGCATATCGGCTATTCTTTTGAGGGTAGAATCGAAGAGGGCGAGTTAATCGGTGATGCCCTAGGATCGGCGGGCGGTTTACGACGAATTCAAGATTTTAATCCCTTTTTTGACGATACTTTTGTGGTTCTCTGTGGTGATGCGCTGATTGATCTCGATCTAACCGCAGCCGTTAAATGGCATCGAGAAAAAGGAGCGATCGCCACTATCGTCACCAAAACTGTCCCCAGAGAGGAAGTGTCCAGTTATGGGGTGGTAGTTAGCGACGAGGAGGGACGGATTCTCAGTTTCCAAGAAAAACCGGCCATCGATGAAGCTTTAAGTACCTGCATTAACACGGGGATCTATATTTTTGAACCAGAAATCATTGATTTTATTCCCCCTAATAGTAAATACGACATTGGTGGCGATTTGTTCCCCCAATTAGTCGCTAAAGCTGCGCCTTTCTACGCTTTAAACATGGATTTTGAATGGGTGGATATTGGTAAAGTCCCCGACTACTGGCAGGCAATTCGCGGGGTGTTATCCAGGAAAATTAAAAATGTTGCTATCCCCGGCATCGAAGTCAAACCGGGCATCTACACGGGCTTAAATGTGGGGGTAAACTGGGATCGAGTCGATATTACCGGACCTGTGTATATCGGGGCAATGACGCGCATTGAAGACGGGGCGAAAATTGTCGGTCCGAGCATGATTGGCCCAAATTGTTGGATTTGTGGCGGCGCAACAGTGGATAATAGCGTTATTTTTGAATATTCTCGCCTCGGTTCAGGGGCGCGTTTGGTGGATAAGTTGGTCTTTGGGCGCTACTGTGTTGATAAAACCGGCGCGGCGATCGATGTGGAAGCGGCAGCCTTGGATTGGTTGATTACCGATACCCGCAAGGTTCCCCCAGAATTTGATCACCCTAAACATCAGGCAATTCGTTCTTTATTCAATGGCAAGTAGGCAACACCGCAACGGGGAACTTTTTACTTGATAAGTACCTAAGCAAAATTAATTACACATATCTAACCACTCCTTCCATGAGTGCCTTTTGCCTTTTGCCTTTTGCCTATCCTAACCAAGACATTAATTTTGCACGACTACTTATCATGTTTGATTCTCCTGTTGATCTTCTCATTCTCTCCAATGGTCCTGGAGAAATATCTACATGGGTGCGTCCAGTTGTCAAGAGATTGCGACAAAACTTAACAGAAGATCGATCGCGGTTGCGGATTTCGGTGATTCTTTCCCCTTGTACTCATTCTATGGGGGCGGAAACGGAAGTAGTTAGGAAATATCCGGAAGTCGATCGAGTCCAGTCGCCAGAAAACTTCTTTAATTTTCTTTTCTGGGGAAAAACCGCCGATAATTGGGATTGGCACCCCAAGGGCATCGTTTTATTTTTAGGGGGCGATCAATTTTTTGCCCTCACCATCGGTAAACGTTTGGGTTATCGCACCGTTATCTATGCGGAATGGGAAGCGCGTTGGTATCGGGGGATCGATCGCTTTGCCGTGATGAATACAAGTGTATTAAATAATATTCCCCAACAATATCAGCATAAATTTACTGTTATCGGCGATTTAATGGTGGATTTGCCCACTGCTATCACCCCTGATGATGCTACCTTAATTGCACTCCTCCCGGGTTCCAAACCCTCGAAATTAGCCCAGGGTGTACCCCTAACCCTAGCCATTGCTGAAAAGATACACGCGCAGGCTCCCCAGACTAAATTCTTAATTCCCGTCGCTCCTACCCTAAATTTAGCTTATTTGGCGAAATTTGCCGATCCTAGCTATAATCCGATGATCACTAAAACCGGTTGGAGTGCTGCCCAATTAAAAAACGGCGAAAAACCCTATTTAGAAACAGCTAAGGGGGTAAAAGTTGACCTAATTACCGATTTTCCCGCCCATAACCAGCTTTCTCGCTGTCATTTAGCTTTAACGACGGTGGGTGCTAATACTGCTGAATTAGGGGCGCTGGCAATCCCGATGATTATTTTACTACCGACTCAGCAACTAGACGCGATGAGAACTTGGGACGGTTTACCCGGTTTATTAGCTCAACTGCCGGGGGTGGGTTCTTTATTTGCTAAGATAATTAATCTCTATATGTTGCGGAAAAAGCGTTTATATGCTTGGCCAAATATTTGGGCTGGTGCCGAAATTGTTCCGGAATTATTAGGGGAATTACAACCAGAGGAAGTGGCAAATATCGCTAGATCTTGGTTAGAAAATCCCGAACAATTAGAGGCTATCCGGCAAAAATTGCGGGCAGTGCGCGGGCAAGCAGGAGCAGTGGATAAGTTAGTATCTATTATTGCTGAACAATTGTCTAGCTTCTAAGCAATTAGATAATTAAGCTTGTTGGTAGTGAGGATCAATTGCGATTAATTTATTAACAGTTTGATAGAATTCCTGCTGATAAAATTCCCGTTGATTGCTGTCGCCAGAATTAATTAATTGTTCTTGACAGTAGCGACGATATTCCATTAAACTAATTTTTTCCATAGCTATAATAGCATCTTTAATTTGTTCCTCTGGTTGCAAAATTTCCTGACTGGTATGTTCATTTAAGTGAAATAAAGAATTAAAATCACGATTTTTGTCTGTAGTTATCATCAATAAATGATTCTGTAAAGCTGACATCAAATCTCTTGGTTTAGTAATTTGGTTTTCTAAATCTAGAATTACTTGCCATAACCAACGATAATCAGGGACATTAAAAATTAAATCTTTTTCATCCAAAAGTTCACAAATGAGCCTCCGATATTCGTGAGAATGGAGATAGATTAATAATAATAACCATTCGGCTTTTTCTGTGCCATTTTTTTCGGATTTATCTAAGATGTTTTTACTCTTAATTGCTGGGGATTTTCCTTGAGGTTTATTAACCTGTTTGGAGAGATTTTTTAAAATATAAGGCAAACGAGTCGCATCTTTTTGAGCCAAAATTTCAGCACAATAATCGAGGTAAAAAGTGCGTTGATTGCCATCGATTAACTTTTGCAGTAAACTCACCATACTATTAGCTATTTGTTGAAAATGTAGTCCCTGTTTTAAATCTTTGTTAACCAACATTTGCGAGATTTGCCAATCAATCCAAGAAGGAGATTTTTCGATTAGTTCTCGATAACTATTCACCCCGTCAGCACGAGATTTAAGAAATTCGTCGGCATCTTTACCATCGGGAAGATTGAGGATTTTTAGGTTAACTTGTCCCGAATAAACTAGGGAGTTAATTTCCTCGATCGCCCTTTGTGTCGCTTTAATTCCCGCTTGATCGGCATCAAAATTAAAGATTATTTGTTTACTTTCACTGTAGCGCAAAAGTAGCTTAATTTGCTCTTGACTTAAAGCTGTTCCTAAACAGGCAACCACATTAGTGATACCAGCAGCATGGAGAGCGATTGCGTCAAAATAACCCTCCACAACTATCGCTAAATCTTGCTGAATAATTGCCTGTTTAGCTCGATCGAGAGCAAAGAGAGTTTTTCCCTTTTCAAATAGAGGAGTATCGGGAGAATTTAGATACTTTGGTTGTTCATTACCTAAACTACGACTACCAAAAGCGATCGCTCGTCCTTGACTATCAAAAATAGGAATCATTAAACGATCTCGAAATTGATCGTAATAACCGCTACCATTTTGACGCGCTTTAATTAATCCCGCTTGTTCTACTAAAGCCACAGGATAGCGCTTTTGTTCCACTAAATAACGATAGAGAGTTTCCCAACCTTCCGGAGAATATCCCAGTTGAAAAGTTGCGATAGTTTCCGCGGTTAGTTGTCGTTGTACCTTGAGATAATCTAACGCTTTTTCCCCTTGGGGTTGACTAAGAGCGTGTTGATAAAAACTCACCGCCACGGCCATTATCTCGTATAATTGTTCCTTGAGGGATAATTGCTGTTCTAATTCCTGACGCTGTTCTACTGCTAGAGTTTTAATCGGGATTTGATACCTTCTAGCAAGATCGAAAACCACTTCACTAAAAGATTGTTTCCCCACTTCCATGAAAAATTTAATCCCGTTTCCCCCCGCACCACAGCCAAAACAGTAATACATTTGTTTGGCAGGACTAACCGTAAAACTAGGGGATTTTTCCTCGTGAAAAGGACATAAACCGACGTATTCCCTTCCCCTTTTTTTGAGGACGACTCTCTCGGAAATTAAATCCACAATATCAATTCTTTGTTTAACTTCTTCGATCGTATCTGGATGTAGTCGCGGTGTATCCATAATCAGTTATCAGTTATCAGTTATCAGTTATCAGGAGATTTGCTTTTATTTATTCTCCCCGTCTCCCCAATTCATCATTCATCATTCCCACTCCCCTCTCCTTCTCCCCCATCTCCCCACTGCGATGGCGGCATTTTGTCCTCCGAAACCGAAACTAAGACAGAGACAATTGTGCAGGGAAAAATTAACAGCCGATCTAATTAAATTTAATTGAAAAGGCGACTCGCGCACACCGACACAGGGGGGAATTAGCTGATTTTTCAGAGCCATTAAACAAAAAGCCACACCTAATGCCCCCGAAGCCCCTAAAGTGTGTCCTGTTGCGCCTTTTGTCGAGCTTACAGCCACTTGCGAACCAAAAATGCTGGCGATCAGGTTTGCCTCCCGTTCATCGTTTAAACGCGTGCTAGTGCCGTGGGCGTGAATGTAATTAATTTCATCTTTTCTTAATTGACTTCTGTGCAAACATAGTTCTATGGCTTTGGTAGCGCTACGATTATCGACCGCCGGGGCGCTAACATGATCGGCATCACAGGTAAAACCATAGCCCAAAATTTGCCCGTAGATGGCGGCATTTCTGCTTAAAGCCAGTTCTTCCGATTCAAGGACTAAAATCGCGCCACCTTCCCCCAAAACTAAGCCTTCCCTAGCTCTATCAAAAGGATAACAGCCCGTTTTCGCCAAAGCTCCCATCTGTTCAAATCCCACCAGAGTTAAGGGAGTGATCGGAGTTTCGATCGCCCCGACTAAAACTCGATCGCATTCTCCCATTTTGATTAATTCTATACCCTGAGCGATCGACCAGATGCCCGTGGCACAGGCCGCCATCGGTGCTAAGACTGGGGCGCTGGTTTCTATCAATCTAGCGGTCAATACCGAGGCGCGATCGGGTAAACTATCTAACCAGTTTTCTACTATTCCCGTCGCTGCCATCCGTTCCCATAAACCCTGACAACCACGACTAGAACCGATAGTGACACCACAATCCTTTAAGGGAGGGGTTAACTTCGCGTCTTCAAGGGCAGCAATCAGGGCAATTTTGGTTAAATCCTCTAAAAATGCCGGTTTGTGACCGATTAAACCCAGGGGTAACGCGGGTAAATCAGAAAATGGTTGTTGTCTAGTTATACCAGTTTTGCCCTCTAGTAATCTTTGCCAACTCTGACTTAAATTTCCCAGAGAACTGATCAACCCAATTCCCGTCACCACAACATTCATTTATCAGTTATCAGCTATCGGAATATTAAATGATTGGGTGGGTTAGGGGGAAAATTAAATTATCGTCCCGCGAACCCACCCTAACCGATCGCTATTTTTTCAGATTTTCTGCACCAGAAATAACTTTGGCCGAGTCAATTTTATCCCCTTGTTTAATCGTATCGATCACTTCCATTCCCTTAGTGACATAACCAAAAACGGCATAATCACCATCGAGGAAATTGATATCCGACAGGGCAAAATAAAACTGAGAAGAAGCGGAATTAGGTTGTTGAGAACGGGCCATCGCGATCGCACCGCGTTTATGGGGTAAAGCGACGATGGGAGTGCGCGACGTGGCCTGTTGACCGATTGATTTCCCATAAATCGGCTCTTTTTCGTCTTTAAGGAGAATTTCTAGGGGAACATAACGGGATTGCTTGGTTTCTGGATCAACAAAACCACCGGTTCCGCGACCTTGGGGATCACCACCTTGGGCGACAAAAGGCTGCGGTTCTGTAACCACGCGATGGAAAGTTAAACCATTATAAAAACCTCTCTCCACCAGATCCACAAAATTACCGGCAGTAACTGGGGCCGCATTGCCATCAATTTCGATCGTTACCGGTTTACCTTTGATGATCATCTCGACGACAGCAGTTCCATCTAAGCGGGGTTTGTAATTATCCATGTTGACACTGCCCGAACTGGCAGGTTGAGAGGTTTGGGTGATACTAGAATTATCGGGGGTGGAGTTAGCTTCTGGGGAAGAACAGCCGAAAAGTGTGGTCGTTGTGATTAAAAAAACACAAACCACAGACAGCCAGCCAGATTTTCTTATCTTCATCATTTTATAGCCAAAAAGAGCGAAAAAAGGCCTACAATCCCTCTAGAGGAATTTCCAGAAAACGAGCGAGTTCCGCTCCTTGATTTTCCAATTCCGAGAGGGACATCGGATCACCGACGCGAGTTAGAGGGATATCGCGACGCTGTTTAATCCGCAGGAATAGTTCCCGTTTCGGGTTGAGTCCTTCTCGCACTTCGGCCCGCACAGCTTGCACATCTTCCAGGGGCCAATCGAGATCAACGCGACGATTTTTGCCGGGGTAGCCCCAACGAAAGATTTTAAGTTTGCCAGTTTCCTTATTAAACTCGTTGTAACCACCTCCGACATTCCAGAGGAGAGATAACCAGAGATAGATGGCTAAGAGGGTCCCCGCAGTGCCATAAAAGAGGAGGGCGACCCCTTGGGGAATAAATTGTAAGGCACTGGTATCGCTAACGAGAAGTAGATTGACCTTAAAATAACTGGAAAGACCGGCGAGGAGAAACCCTAGACCGCCAATAGAGACGATTACAGCCCAAAAATAGTTACTAGGGCGACGCGCTCCCACTACTTCTTGCCGTAGGATCAGGCTATCTTTACTTGTTGTTTGCGCTTTCATGAATTCTTTTTAAGGTTGCCTAGAGTTATTTTACCAGCTTTTTTCTCGCCACTTCCCCAACCCCGCCCCAGGGATGCAGCCGTTGATTTTTCTGGATGTACCCATGTTTATCATAATATTTACTTATAGGTGAGTGGGGGAAGTTTAGGGGAAAATTCCCTAATCGTAATTCTCCTCGGCAACAATCATGCGTTAGATTTATTCGGGGGTTCCTTAATTTGTACCCAGTAACAACACATCAGATACAGCACGGGTTATGGCCTTTTGTCAAGGGGGAAGTCCAATAATTAAATCTCCACCTTTTAAAATACAAATCGACTATTAGAAGTAAATCCGTAGTCAATTACTCATAACTTCGGTGGCCGCTCGTAACCTTTAAGGTGTTTGTCCAAAGACCATATATAGACGCGGCGGCTTGGATTTTGATCACAAATTTTCTGCCAATCATGAATGATAGAAAGGTCTCCCAGTCCCCTACCTCCCATCGCTTGATCAGGAAACTCTTCTAACCATCCTTGCAGGTCTTCTTTCTTTAGAAAATTAATAGGGGTGAAGGGAGATTTTCCTTCAAGAGCTTGTGTTACCTGATTTACAAATTTTTTTGCACAAGTGCGTCGCTGATTGCCATCTCCATTTTGGGCAATATGATTGCCAGTTTCCAGAATGGTCGCCATTGGCAAAAAAAGAGATTCTCCAGCTTTAATTTTCTCTTTTAACTCTTGAAATATTAACTCAGATTGACTCGCCTTTTTGGGGACATTAAGTATCTCTAAAAAGATCGAAGTATCGATCAGACAAATAGCTCCCATCAGGCTACTTCTCCCTGTTTTAATTGCTCTAACCAACTTAGCGCGTTTTGTTGACGTTGTTCTGCTGTGGACTTATCCTTTAAGAACTTATCTAATACTTGTTTAGTCATCAACTGACCAAGAGTTCCCTGCACAATTAATTCGGGGAAACGCTCTAAATCAGCTAATCGGACAATACGACTATCTCCTGCTTGCGGATCTCGGTAACAACAAAGTACATTTCCAATATCACTATCGGGTACTGCATCTAATAACGCCGGGTTATGGGAGGTGATCAGTACCCTCAGTTTTCTTTCTAAGGCGATCTCCCGAATTTGCTTAACTAAATTATCTGCACGACTGGGATGAACACCATTATCGATCTCTTCAATAATTACGAAAGTTCCAGGATTTACACTTAGTAGAGTTGCAGCAATCGCTAAAACTCTCAGAGTACCATCAGACAACAAAGGAGCATCTATCTGATGTTCTTTGTTCCCAAAAGACTCTATTAGTTTCACCATAACATCCTTGCGGTCTGTAATGATAAAGCGAATATCGGTAATATCCTGTTCTGGTAATGAACGAATGAAGTCAAGCAACTTGTTTTTTTGAGTGTCTCCCTGCTGACAAACTGCGTAAAGAACACTAGAAAGGTTAGAGCCATCTTCTTTAATATCATCATCTTTAGCGTAAGCATAATCCCGCATTACTGCTGGACGAGGATCAAGAAAGACGATATTCCTCAAGGTTTCTCGAATTACTTTAGTAACTGCTGGAATAATTTTTTGTGATTTAGTATGACTTTGCTGGAACCGACTGGGAGTTTCCAATTGATAAAAAATGGCTTGTCGGTTAGAGCAAGGTATGTGGGGCTTATTTTTACCTTTGTTAAAATTGTTATACATCACCCTAATTTCATCGGTGTGTGAGTTGGGATCGCCATCAATTTTGTAAAGTGTTAATTCCTGATCTTTACTAGCTTTACTGACACTTTCTCCGATTATAATAAGTTGGTCTGATAATAGCCCAATTTCAATCTCAAAATCAGTCCAACCGTCGGGAGCGTTATCAATGTGTGTTGCCAAGGTAAAATACTGTTTTTCTGCACTGAAAAGATCGATCGCTTGTCCACGAGCAATTGCATTCCCGCTTTGAATGTTGCGTTCAATGTCATCTAACCTGCTGCCTTTCGCTAACCACGAAAGTAAGCGAATTGCTTCTAGTGCATTACTTTTACCTGACGCATTAGCACCGATTAAAAAGGTGATGGGAGCCAGAGACAAGGTTGCCTCCTGATAGCTTTTGAAATTCCGAAGAGTCAGCGATGTTAACATACTTTTCACCCATTAAATCTTGACTGGTGCAGTTTGAGCATTTGTACTGAAAGTTCCAATACCAGCGCAGCTTATAGACTCTAACAAGTACCGAAAACTAGCACCCATAACCTTGAAAACTCAAACTGTAGGGCAGGGCATATCCGAACAGTATAATCTAGGCGTGGGGAGATAAGGTCGCTGTTTATTGGTATTAGGGCGGAACCCTTACCCTTACTGCAGGTCGCTTCTCAGAAAAAATTGAAAAGACGCTACTGGGTACATTTTCCCCTTGAAAATGGCTGTACCGTTGACTGTATCTAGAGTAGAGCGATTCTGTGGAGTTGGCTTTATAGTGATCGCTAACCTTATGATCACAGATGATGTCATTAATCTCTAGAGTAAGCGATTCCCTCTGTAGCCATGTTTTTGCTGGTTTTCTGCCCCGAAACAAGCTATAATGGTCTAAGGGTCGAATTTGAAAATTTTTGCCGCAAACCCTATCTGCGTAAAGACTTCAGGATTTTGTGTTCAGTAGCTCATTGGTATTATATGGCTTTAACTCAGGCTCTGTAAGACTTTTAGCCATAGCTAGTATTTTTGTACGGGTAAAGTCCAGAGCTAAATGGTTGCCTTTTTTAACTTTTTTATTGATCTCATTAAGCATTTCTACTTATTGCAAGGGTGAGATGCTCCCTTATGAAATATGAAACTAGAGGCAAAGTCAAAATTAATAATCGTCTTAATTCCAATGAAATTAAAAGATATTGTCAACAAAGTCAAAATAGATTCTAGAAAATTAACCCAATATGCTCTCAATTTAGACAATCCAAAAGGATTAAATAAAGCCATCATGTTTCAACGCCACTTAGGATATACTCAAGATAATTATGAGCCACTTCTACAACAAATCGCTAACAAATCCCTTGAAGCAAAAGCTGTTTATCAAAGTACAGATCGACATGGCAAACGCTATCAAGTTGACCTAGAAATTACAGGAATTGAACCAGGGCAACAAGAAATAGTGAGGACTGGATGGATTGTTGAGCCTGATAGTGATACAGCTAAATTAGTAACTTTATATGTGAGAAAAAGACCATGATTAAACCAGAATTATTTGACCTTGTGGAATTATTAGTTGACTTGCCTGAACATAACTTAATAATGGGAGAACAAGGGACAATTGTTGAAGACTACAATGATGGTTGTTACGAAATTGAATTTAGTAATAATCTAGGGGAAACTATCGCCCTTTGTTCTCTCCCAATGCAGCAATTTATTGTAATCTGGAAAGCTCAGAACAAAACTTGGTTATCTTTAACAGAAAAGCTAACAGCTTTAATCGATAAATTACCCAAAGAAAAGCAACAAAAAGTTTTAGATTTCACCCGCTCTTTGTATCAATAAAATCGGAAAAATAGGCTATTCCAGAATTGTTATGCAAATAATTAACTTAAAATAAAAGCTAAAATTCATATAGGGAAGGACTTAAGGCACAAACAAGTTAAGGCCACAAAGATAGACAATAGAGTTAAGATTTGATATAATCGCCAAAAACGAGAGTATTTTACCTATGATAGTTGATAAATTTTTGAACCTAAAAGGAACCTCTATTCAAGGCTATCGACACCTAGAAAATATCGGTATATTTTGACGAATTGAATCAAAAAATAAAAAAGCAACGGCTCGAAGGCGTTAGATTTATTTGGGGTTTCCTTAATTTGTACCCAGTAAAACCCCATTCAGACACAGCACGGGTTATGGTCTTTTGTCAAGGGGTAATACCAAATTTCTAAATCCATGACAGACATCCACGCTCGAATGCTTGCCAAGCCTGCATTCGTTGTGACGCAAATAAAGAAAAATGGTATAAGTCCAGTAATAGTTATAATTCCTATGTTGATGTTAACTTAGCACCCCACAGACAAGGTGCGTTACATTTTATTAAAGCACCAGGTAATAGCGGCGTGCTGCTACGCAGTGCCTTGAAAACCTCACTATCGTTCAACACTTCTCATCCATCATCCATCTTCTCCTTGCTGCCTCACGAGCTAAGTCGAACTTAATCTTGAACTTATTATTCTCCAGAATTTCCTGAATTGATCTAAGCTCATCATCCCCTAAATGGTCTGCTAAATAAGCTTCTATCAAAACCTCCACCAGTTGAGTAATAGTATCTTTCGGCATTTGAATATGTTGCCGAATATAATTTATTGCCTTTCTATCATCGGTCAGCACTTTGCCACCGATACGTCTGGCGACAACAAAACAGGACAGTTCTGCATCACTCGCACGTTTTGATTGAGGGACGTTTGACATCTCAACTAAATCCTCGATCTCTAGAGGAAATGTTGTAATTTCACCATAATTAATTAGTTTTTTGTAATAATTTAAACTATCAGAATGTCCCTGCTCAAATTCTAATTGAACATACACTGTAGTAATCACAGAGTATCCAAGCAATTTAAGAAGATGAAAGCGATTAATGTACATGAAGTGAATAATCGCACAAGTATCGATAGATACTACGCCCATCATTAACTACTGACCTCCAAAAACGTTAGAAGTTCATTTAGAAGCTGATAACCATCTTCCAAAGGTAGCAGTAGCATATCTAGGAGCTTATGGTGAGTAATCTCTCCTCTTCTATATGCCTCCGTACACAAATCAATGAAATGCCAGGATAAACCTTGACGTATAATTTGTGCAGATTTACTTCGCATACCTGAAGATAGCGTTGGTGGAGTCTCAGGATCAAATTTCTCGTCATGTTTAATGACCAAACGTTTTTCTTGAATTAATGGATCTTGTAAAGCCTTATCGAGCCATTTAAGCTCAGATAAACGGATAATTACCACTTGAGAACTGACTCGAAATCGTTCAGCAATTCGCCGAATGAGACTAACCCAAGCTTCGTAGCTTTCTGCGGGTGAGTAATCTGACTCAATTCTTTGTTTTGAAACTAGAAAGCTGCCTGCAAAACTATTGGCTCTCCACTCAAGTTCAGACCGAGCATTTAAAGATTTTAAGTATGTAACTTCCTGCCCTTCAGAAGAGTCAAATAAAGCATGACAGTACTCATGAGCGGCAGAAAAATTTTGTCGGTATAAATCATCAAGATAGTTGATGAGAATACAGTGACCAGCGACCGGATGGTTAATATATAGTCCGGATATATTTTTATCTTCTAATTGACGTTTGAATATATGAATGCCTTGATTTCTGATTAACTCAAATATATTTTCTACTGGCTGTTGCCCTAAACCCAAACGTTCTCTCTCCAAAGAAGCTGCTTCTTCACCTTGTCTTTTGAAGTAGCTATGATTAAACGGATATTGTGCGTAATTAGGAATTTTTGTAGGCTGACGCTGAAATACTTCCCTTTCTAGGAAATCTTCGTACTCACAAAGCCGAACAAATTCCTGAATAGCAATGCGATCGCTTTTGGAAAGGGCAGCGTTGCGACGAAATATTTCTTGAACTTGGGACTCTGCTGATGGGTAGTCGCCTGTAACTAAGTACCTGAAGTCACGGCGGTACATCACAGATAACAACACCAACTGGTCGCCAGTAATTCTATTCCTGCCTTCTTCAATATCTAGATATTCCTGCAAACTTATTTGAAGACGCAATGCCGACTCTTGCGGAGTAATTGAAAGACTTTCTCGCGCATCCTTGAGCTTTCTGCCTAAAACTACATAATCAAATGCCATCGCTAATGAGAAAAACAGGAATCCAGTCCCATTATATTGGGAGCATTTCATTTATGCAAGTGAGTAATTATATAGTCATTTCAATTAAAGGTGAGATGCTCCCTTATTTCTAGCTCGGATTCACTCTTGCTAAAAATTCTACCAGACAAATAGAAAAAAAGGGAGGTCTAAGAACCCCCCTCAATAGTTAATAATTAGATGACAGCCAAATTAGTAGCGGCCGGCATTGGGTTTATGAACAATAAAGCTCATGGTTTGACATTGTTTGATGTTGTCAAAAGCGATAACGCGGATGTAGCAATCAGAATATTCAGTGCGGCATTCGCGAACTTCATTAAGAACTTCTTGGGGGCCAGAAACAGAGAATAAAGGCAGTTTCCACATCGTCCAATGATAATCCGCGGGTTTGGGATCTTTTTCAAATTCCACAGCAGGAATATAACCCTGATCGATCATGTATTGAATTTGTTTAGCAATTTGTTGATCGGTGAGGGGGGGCAAGTAGGAGAGAGTTTCGTAACGCTTCTCTTTAGGTAAAGTTTTCATGGGTTTCTTGATTCCTTATGGGTTGGGTAGATCATCAACATCGAGATTTAATTCCGATGTCTCTGGTTGACTTATAGCAGTACGGGTGAGACGTTCCAAAAGTTGCCGACGATGTTCGGTATTGTCATTAATAATTCCCGTTTTTACCATCTCTGGCAAGAACTCTAAAACCTGTTCGGCTAGATGTTCTCTTACCGTCATGATCCGCAAAACTAACTCTTTATTCTCAGTCATTAACCCCGCAATATAGGCCTCGCCATCCTGAATGGAATGGCTAGAAGTATAGTGACTCAGCCAAATAGCTAAAGTGGGATTAGTTTCTGACAATTGATCGATAATCGTGCGAACCGCTTGGTAAGTTAGGTAACTTTGTAAGACTTTCGCGGTATCTTGAACAACTTTTTTCGGATACATTTTATACAGTTTTCAGTTATTGGCTAGACAGTTATCAGTGTTGAAATTCTAGCGACTGCTTCCCGATTTTGGGCAAGTCCCCAGCATTATTTTGCACCGATAACTGCTAACAACCTTCTGAAGGGCTGTATTAGAGGGTATCCATAGCCTCGAACTCGAATTTGATTTCTTTCCAGAGTTCGCAAGCGGCAGCCAGTTCAGGACTCCAACGGCAAGCTTCCCGGATAACGTCGTTACCTTCGCGGGCCAAGGAGCGACCTTCGTTACGAGCTTGGATACAAGCTTCCAGAGCCACACGGTTAGCGGTGGCACCCGGTGCGTTACCCCAGGGGTGGCCGAGGGTTCCACCACCGAACTGTAAGCAGGAATCGTCACCGAAGATTTCCACCAGCGCCGGCATATGCCAAACGTGGATACCACCAGAAGCAACCGGCATTACCCCGGGTAGGGAGGCGTAGTCTTGGGTGAAGAAAATACCACGAGCGCGATCTTCTTCTACATAGTCTTCACGCATCAGGTCAACAAAACCCATCGTGATTCCGCGTTCACCTTCAAGTTTACCGACAACGGTTCCCGAGTGCAGGTGATCACCACCAGAGAGACGTAAGCACTTAGCTAAAACGCGGAAGTGGATACCATGATTTTTCTGACGGTCGATAACCGCGTGCATTGCCCGGTGAATGTGGAGCAGTAACCCTTTGTCGCGGCAGAATTTCGCCAGGGTGGTGTTAGCGGTGAAACCACCGGTGAGGTAGTCGTGCATGATGATGGGGGTTTTGATTTCGGCAGCGAATTCAGCCCGTTGCATCATCTGCTCGCAGGTAGGAGCGGTTACGTTGAGGTAATGTCCTTTAACTTCGTTGGTTTCTGCTTGGGATTTAACGATCGCCTCTTGGACAAAGAGGAAACGATCGCGCCAACGCATGAAGGGTTGAGAGTTAATATTTTCGTCGTCTTTGGTGAAGTCTAAACCACCGCGGAGACATTCATAAACGGCACGACCATAGTTTTTAGCGGAAAGGCCGAGTTTGGGTTTGATGGTGCAACCGAGTAGGGGGCGACCGTATTTGTTTAATTTGTCCCGTTCAACGGTGATACCGTGGGGAGGACCTTGGAAGGTTTTGATTAAAGCGACGGGGAAACGGATATCTTCTAAACGGAGACCGCGTAGAGCTTTGAAACCGAAAACGTTACCAACGATCGAGGTGAGGATGTTGGTGACGGAACCTTCTTCAAATAGATCTAAAGGATAGGCAACGAAACAGAAGAACTGGTTATCTTCGTTGGGTACGGGTTCGATATCATAACAACGGCCTTTATAGCGATCGAGGTCGGTTAAGTTATCGGTCCAAACAGTGGTCCAGGTACCTGTGGAAGATTCCGCCGCTACCGCCGCACCTGCTTCTTCAGGAGGAACTCCTGGTTGGGGTGTTACCCGGAAGCAAGCTAGTAGATCGGTATCTTTGGGGGTGTAGTCGGGGGTGTAGTAAGTCAGGCGGTAGTCTTTTACGCCGGCCTGGAAACCTTTGGATTTGGCTTGCACCATTGGGATTATTCCTCCATAAACTGCATGATTAGTCGCACCTGTAAAATCTCGCCGTCAACCGACATAGATTTTTCTTAAGCTCCTTTCCCCTGCTGCTAGGAGCGAAGTTAGGGAGCAATTTTCACTAATGTTTTTTTCAACTGATCATCTTAACACGAACTTTACCCTATTCTGATCATTTTTTTCTTTATCCCTAAAATTTTGATTGTTTTTTTTTCTCGGGGGGATTAGTTTCTTTAATCTGTCGTCATCTAACTTTGACAATCTCTACAAAAACACAAAAAAATCAACAAAAATTTACCTGATTGACACGCAGAAACTTCTGCTCATCAGGCTTTGAGCGATTAAAGCTAATCCTTAATTGAGGAAGATTATCAATAATTACAACCTCAAAAAATGTCGGCAATCGCTAAAGATGAATTAGATTTCTAAGCAATTATACCCAGTACCTAGAGGACAGTTAGACAGCCGTGAACTCTAGATAAATTAGGTCTAATTACTCAGTAATTATTGTTGAGATTTTTGGCTTGTGAACGATTATTTTCCCCTTCAAGAATTATGGTTATTGTTGCCATTAAAACGATGACGTTCTGGAAATAGCGTGACCAATAACTGATTGATATAGACCTTTCCGACCACCGATGCTTGATTCGGTCGGTTAGTAGTAGATGCTGGTTCTCTGGTTTCCGTAGAACCTGCCTCGGCCACCATTTCCTCGCCATCCCAAGGACTGGCCACGGTTTCGGAGACCACTTCCTCCACTGACGGCACTGGGGACACTTGACTGACTACGGGTTGCGGTTCCGGTAAAGGGGGTCTTTCCGGTTCCGATCGGGTCGCTGACACTTCGATGGTAATTTGACGGGAAGTATCTCCGATCAGGGAACCGGACGGCACGAGCGACATCGCTGCCACAGAAGCATTAAAAATCGTTGTGGTTGACCCAATACAGGCATTTTCACCGATTTCACCCCGACCGACGACGAGAACACCTGTACCTAAAATTGCTCCCGCACCGATAGCAATAACACCCTGATAGGCGGTTAAAATTGTTCCCATACCCAGGCAAGCACCCGCACCGATAATTATTTGGCTATTGGGGGCTGCTCGGAGAATCACCCCCGGAGCCACGATCGCACTCTCATCAATGGTTACATCACCATTGACATAGAATTCCGAGCGGCTAATAGGTTGAACGGGGGGTAAGGACATAATTGACAGTTATTCAGTGATCAGTGATCAGTGATCGGGGGTTAGGGGGTAGGGGTTAGAGTTTCGGGCATTTTTCCCGATCCGCCAACACCTAACACCTATCTCCCTTCACCGATCGCCGAGTTCTGAAATTAAGGGCGTTGAATAATCGATTCGAGAACACGACGTTTCGCTTGGGAGTCAATCCCGATTAGACGAACGTATTCCCCTTGATGGTCGCGCAGACAGGTTTCTAAAGCGGCCACCACATCGGATTCGCGACTGCTCTCGATCGGGGTGCAGCTTTGCCAAGAACTGGTTTTAAAACGACGTTTATCCGCGTGTTCGGCCCCGATTTTGTGACCTTGGTTCAATAAAGAACGAATCTGAGCGATCGTTTCCGCCGTTAAGGTACTGGTTAAAGTGGCAGTACCGCCGCCGGAGGAGCCAGAAGCATAGCTTTTGAAACTCGGTTCAGCAACGGTGGCGGTTTTACCGTTGCCATTACTAGCCACCGAACCATCGGGACGCTGGATCACCGTTTCTAAAACCCGTTTTTTGGCCTTAGCATCGATACCGAGTAAGCGGACGTATTCGCCGCTATGTTCGCGTAAACAATCTTCCAAAGCAGTAATTACCTCAGATTCGCGATTGCTTTCGATCGGGGCGCAACTCTGCCAAGAACTGGTTTTAAACCGGCGTTTATCCGCGTGTTCGGTGCCGATTTTGTAGCCTTGGGCGAGCAGGGAACGAATTTGAGCGATCGTTTCCCCACTTAAGCTACCACTGCTGCTATAACTGGCTCCGTTACTAGCGGGGGCGCTGTAGCTGCTGGCTTTGCCGCTGCCGTTACTAGCGGGGGTGCCGCCGGGGCGGTGAATAATCATTTCGACGACCCGTTTTTTCGCTTGCGGGTCGATCCCGATCAGGCGGACGTACTCATCGCTATTTTCAGTCACGATCGCTTCAATATCGCGAATGATGCCCGCTTCGCTCTTGGTTTCGATCGCAGGTCCGGTTAACCAAGAACTGGTTTTAAACCGGCGTTTATCCGCGTGTTCGGTGGCGATTTTCAGTCCTTGGGCCAGCAGGGAACGCACTTGTACGGACAGGTCGGAATGGCCGTTACCGTTGCCATGACCGCCGTGGACGGCGGTGGTGGTGCGGGCCGGTTCTCCCGGTGTGTCTTCGGGGCGTTGGATAATCATTTCCAGTATGCGCCGTTTAGCTGCGGGATCGACTCCGATCAGGCGGACGTATTCGCCTTGCAGGTCTCTCAGGGAGGCTTCTAGGGATTGGGATACCTGTTCTTCGCGGCCGCCGTCGATAAAGCCGGCACTTAACCAAGAACTGGTTTTAAAGCGGCGTTTGTCAGCGTATTCGATGCCGATCTTGTAGCCTTGGGAGAGGAGGGAGCGAACCTGCGCTCGAATGTTTGTATTTAAACTCATAGGTGTCACCGAATTTCTATATAGCGTCTCATTAGCGATGTTTATAGCGGCTGCTGGTGCAGGAGTCGCTGGGCTGTGGGCTTTGACCGGGACGCTGGGGGCGAGGTCGATATCGACAATGTGACGAGTGAAGGCTCGATCGATTTCTGTGACATCGGGTAAGCGATCAGCCTGTTGTTGGCTGGTGATCACGGAACCGGATGGCACGAATTTACCGGCGGGGATTTCCACGTCTTGAACGAGGGCGTGCATCATGACGATGCAATCGGCCCCGATGCGGGCATTAAAGACGGTGGAGCGAAAACCGATAAAACAGCGATCGCCCACATAGGCTGGCCCGTGAATGAGTGCCATGTGGGTGATGCAGCTGCCCCGGCCGATCCACACCGAATATTCTCGGCCGTCATCTCCCACCACACGGCTTTTTTCTAAACCGTGGATGATTGCTCCGTCCTGAATTTTGCTGTCGTCGCCAATGTGAAAGGGGGTTCCTTCATCGGCGCGGATGGAAGTCCCTGGAGCGATCACCACTCGCGCCCCGATCTCGATAGCGCCACTGAGGTTAGAGAAGGTGTGGACTTTGGCACTCTCGTCTATGCGCGTTTCCTCTGGGGATTTGGTCCGCTTTTTCGGACTAGCCGCCGTTGTGCGGACGACCATAGTTAGTCTTCCTCCATACTGAATTTGGCTGGCTGGTTGTTAATTAACTGTGTTTGGGTCCTATCGATGTTTAACCGGATTGACGAAATTCGTCTCTCTTGCTGTAGAGGGTGCGATTTTCTACGGTTATAGTGTCAATAATCCCCACCACCATCGCGTCAAGGGGGCGATTGTTCTGCCCGTCTTCGATCCGAGCCGCTCCTCCCCGGGACACTAGCACCCATTCATTAAGCCCCGCTCCGACAATATCACCCGCTACTTCGTATTTAGGCAAAAGTTGCCCTTGCGCGTCGATGAATTGCAAAAGCAGAAGTTTCACTCCCGTCATACTGCGCGGTTTCAGGGTGCTAACGACGGTTCCGCAAACTTTGGCAATTTGCATGGAATTTGTTTACACTAAAAGTTAGTTGCGCTCTAGATTCGTCTTAAAGGTTGTGGGTTAACACTTTCACGAAACTGTTCCACGGCTTCTGTATAACGAATGGGAAGAACGTATTCGAGGTTTTCGTGGGGACGGGCGATGATGTGGGTCGAGAGGACTTGACCACCTTTAACACGATTAGATGCCGCTTCTGTCCCCGCCGATACGGAGGCCTGTACTTCCGAAACGTCCCCCCGGACGATGACGGTGACGCGACCACTACCAATTTTTTCGTAACCTACTAGGGTTACGCGGGCGGCTTTTACCATGGCATCAGCCGCCTCGACGACGGCTGGGAAACCCAAGGTTTCCACCATGCCCACTGCAATTGACATAATATTTTTGTCTCCTAATGGTTGGCTTTCTTCGACTCTATAGATGCTGACCCCGATTAACGGTGTTTAATAGCTGCGGAATTGCTCTACTTCTTCGGTGTAGCGAATGGGCAGCACGTATTCGAGGTTTTCGTGGGGACGAGCGATGATATGGGTAGATAGCACTTGTCCTCCGTTAACCCGGTTGGCGTTTTCCACTCCGGCAGCCACAGAAGCTTGCACTTCTGAAACGTCTCCCCGGACAATGACAGTGACGCGACCACTACCGATCTTTTCGTAACCCACTAGAGTCACCCTGGCGGCCTTGACCATGGCATCGGCCGCTTCCACAACGGCGGGAAATCCTAGGGTTTCAATCATTCCTACTGCAATTGGCATTTTTTTGTTCCTCGCTTGTCAAGCCAAACTAAACTATTAATTTCGTTAGCGTTATCAACTTTGTTTCAGTCAAATTCTTTCCTTGTTACTTTTCCTGCTCTAGCTTTGGTGGCAGTCGGGATCGTGGCAAGGTGGGGGTAAGACCATCCTAAATTTTATCTCGATCGTGACCGTTTTCATCCACTAATTTTATTTTCTAGGGCTGGTTGGTAAAAATTTGACGAGTCAGGCAAAATTATCAACCTAAAAAAAGCATAGGAAACTATGACACCTTTGACAATATAAAACATTATGATTATTTCTCATCTTCCGGTTAACGAAAGTTAATCATTCCTTCCCTTCGTCCATCAGCCTCAGCAATTCTCAGGACATTGACAGCTAAAACCTTTGCTATGACTGCATTTGCCCTTTAACTTCTCTCTTGGCAGCTCAATTGTCTCTGCTGGATTTACTGGCAGATAAAAGCCTATTTTTCCCTGATTTCGGCTTTTTTATAATTTTTTTATACTATATACGGCTGGGGTTGGGTAGAGGGGTGAGGGGAGTGGGAATTATAAATTATGAATTATGAATTATGAATTGGGAGCATCCCACTTTTGCCATAAGCAATTATACTTAGACTAGATGACAAATGCTTAGTGGGATGCTCCCTTATGAATTGGGGAGTGAGGGAGCCTTTTTTAGTGATCAGTAAACAGTGAAAGGAAAACTCACCTCTGATCACTGCTCACTGATTCTAGCGATCGATCTCACCTTCGTAGGGTTGGACACCGATCGAGGGATAATTATCGTGGTTAGGGCTGAAAACTTCTAAGACTGCATGAGCTAACTTTTGGAAAAAGTCGGGACTCTCGTGCAAGGATTTAAGTGCCGCTTCTAATTCCGGACGGGAGAAATCGAAGCCTTGGGAGCGAGCTATCTCTAGTAATTGCTGAGGATCTTGGGTTGAACGCATTTTTTTACCCAATTCTTCGTTTTTAGCGGCTAAGGCGAAAAAGTCGAACACTTGATTTTTAGACATATAAATACTTTTCCTTTGATGATTAAAGGTGTGGCCTCGGCGGCGTGGAGGTTAAACTGCCTAGTATGGTTTATTTTTATCCTACCAGTCAGGAGATATCCTCAAAGCAAAAGTTTCGTTTTTATTTGCTTGTATGGCTGAGTATGCTTTTTCTGGGGTGTGGGGTGTGGGGTGTGGGGTGTGGGGTGTGGGGTGTGGGGTGTGGGGTGTGGGGAAGTGGGGACAATAAATAAAAATAATCTCCTCAATCCTCAATCCTAACTTTTTGGCCATCGGGGCAGGCCATAGTCAGAGGATAAATAGCCTAAAATAGAAACCTGCACTCTTGTTTCTGTAGCCAGCATCATGAATAAATCCCCACGTCGTTACCATATCACCACCTTTGGTTGTCAGATGAATAAAGCTGACTCCGAACGCATGGCGGGTATTTTAGAAGATTTGGGGTTTCAATGGTCCGAGGATGCCAACGAAGCCGATTTAATCCTCTACAATACCTGTACAATTCGCGATAATGCCGAACAGAAGGTTTATTCCTATCTCGGCAGACAGGCTAAACGCAAACAAACTCAACCTGATCTTACTCTAGTGGTCGCTGGCTGCGTGGCCCAACAGGAAGGGGAACAATTATTAAGACGGGTTCCCGAGGTGGATTTAATTATCGGTCCGCAACACGCAAACCGCTTGGGAGACTTATTACAACAAGTTTTTGACGGTTCCCAGGTGGTGGCCACCGAACCCATCCACATCATGGAAGATATCACCAAACCGCGCCGGGATAGTAATATTACCGCTTGGGTGAACGTCATCTATGGTTGTAATGAACGCTGTACCTATTGTGTGGTTCCGGGGGTGCGTGGGGTGGAACAATCGCGCACTCCTGCGGCAATTCGAGCAGAAATGGCACAATTAGGACAACAGGGTTATAAAGAAATCACCCTTTTAGGTCAAAATATCGATGCCTACGGACGGGATTTACCCGGAGTGACGGCAAGCGGCCGACATCTGCACAATTTTACCGATTTACTGTACTACATTCACGATGTGGCCGGCATTGAACGTCTCCGTTTTGCCACCAGTCACCCCCGCTATTTTACCGAACGTTTGATTAAAGCTTGTCAGGAATTACCTAAAGTTTGTGAACATTTTCATATCCCTTTTCAATCGGGGGATAATGATATCCTCAAGGCCATGAAACGGGGCTATACTCAGGAAAAATACCGACGGATTATTGCTAATATTCGCGATTTAATGCCGGATGCTGCCATCAGTGCCGATGCGATTGTCGGATTCCCGGGAGAAACAGAGGCACAGTTTGAGAATACTTTAAAATTAGTCGATGAGATTGGTTTTGATCAATTAAATACGGCGGCCTATTCTCCCCGTCCAGGCACTCCGGCCGCTATTTGGGATGATCAATTAAGTGAGCAGGTAAAAAGCGATCGCCTACAAAGATTAAATCATTTAGTGGCGACAAAAGCTGCTGAACGTTCCCAAAGATATTTAGGCAGAATTGAGGAAATTTTAGTGGAAGACGTTAACCCTAAAGATGCTAGTCAAGTTATGGGAAGAACTAGAGGCAATCGCTTAACTTTCTTTACGGGAAATATTGAGGAATTGCGCGGCACATTTGTTAAGGTTAAAATTACCGAAGTCCGTCCCTTTAGTTTGACGGGAGTGATATTTTAAGTAGTGAAAAAAGACAATAGCTATCGGGAATAATTGGGTATTTTATGGATATTATCGCTATTTTGCAGCAAGATTATCAAAGATTTCCCCTGGATCAAACCTATGATATTTATGCTGATAACGTTTATTTTCAAGACCCTCTCAATCAATTTCGGGGGATTAAACGCTATCGGGAAATGATTGGTTTTATGAGTCAATGGTTCCAAGCTATTAAGATGGATGTCCACGCAATTGAACAGCAGGGAAATATTATTAATACCCGTTGGACATTGCACTGGACAACCCCTTTACCTTGGCGGCCTCCCATCGCTATTTCTGGAAGCAGCCAATTAACTCTCGATGACAATAATCTGATTATTTCTCATATCGATTATTGGGATTGTTCGCGCTGGGATGTGCTGCGTCAGCATTTACCTTTTCCCGGTTCTTAACTAGATTTTTTAACCAGAAAATGCCGACCAACGAGCGCTCGTTTGCTTGACAAAATCCTGTAAAAATGCTAGTCGTTGATTTTGTTCCCAGACCTGTTTAACTTTATCCTGCAAACTCGTCCAATTCCAATCATTATTCAGTTGCTCGTTAATTTCCTGTTCTTGAAAATATTCAATTAAACTTAAACCTGCTAAACGAGTTAGATAGGCTGCCCCGATTCCCTGCACTGTACCACCGGCGATATAAGTAATCGCATTTCCCTTGAGAATCGTTCCTAATGCTTGGGTTGTCACCTCTACCATGCCTAATTGTACCATCATTTTCCCCAGGGTAGTCATGGCTGTTTTTGCTTGTTCAAGGGACATTTTTTGTTGATAAATTGCCCCTAAATCCACTAACATTTGAGCGTTAGTGGCTGCTGCTAAAACTAAATCTAGGGCCGCCAGAGGATTAGCAAAAGTGGCAGTAGCGGCTATCCATTGGTATTGTTCGATAACAGGTAAAGCCTTTTTGCGTCGGGATTGATTAAGTAATTGTTTGGTTTCCTTGGCTAATTCGAGCGCTTGTCTCCAGATAGTTCCGAGAACTAATTCGGACTTTTCTTGTTCGATAATTTTTCGGAGATGATTATCTAAAGGATCGATAACTACCGTTTGGGGTTCCGTCCATTCCTTGATTTCTCCATTGCTTTGATGTTGACGAACTTTTAGGGGTTCAGGGGCAGCGGCTATGGCTAAAATATGATGAGAGGGAATAGTTTCTTTCAGTCTTTGTTTCAGGGAAAGGAGTATTTCTTCTCTGGTTTCGGCGGGTAAACGATCCTGTTTATTCAGTAACAGGATAACACGCTGGTGCATTCGATCGAATTGCTGGAGGATTTGCCATTCGGAATCGCTTAAATCCCCATTGATGAGATACAAAACTAGGTCGGCTGCCAGAGCCTTTTTCTGGTTAGCGGTGCAGTTGAGAGTTAGAAGCGGTTCCGTTTCCAGAAAAGCGATAGATTCCCCAAAGTTGCCGCTTTCTAGTAGTTTTTTTAAGGCAGTTTTACCAGTTTTTCTAGCACCAGTAATGGCAATTTTCAGGTCTTGGCGACTAAATTCTTGATTTAATTGGCTTAAACTGGTTTTGAGTGGAGTTAAGTCTTGATTAGGGTCTTCTTTGGCCAGATAATTAATTATCTTCTCGGCCTTGCTAATCGCTTGTTTAACCTTTTCTAGACTCAGGGGAGTGGGATGGGAAAAATCGATTTTCGTGTTGGGTTTTTGCCAAAACCAGATACCAGCACCAAGAGCAATCGCACCGAAAATACCCCAGGAACTGATTTCGCTCAGTGTACTATTGAGAGTTTCCCCCAGGGTGAAAGCGATGGTAATGCCTATCCCCGTCACTAAAATCGGTTTACCCAATCTTACCGTCATTTTTCCTCATCCTCGCCAACTGCTGTGATTATTCTAGCTTTTTTGTGCTGGATTTCATCCCAAACTCAACTTTTTAGCCGACAATTCCCCTGGTTCGTCCCAGCCGCTCTTGCCTAAAAAGCCCTAGATATGTCATAATGATCGATTGCGTGTAAATTTACCCGATCCCCTGTTGTTATGGCTAGTAAAAAAGGCGTTCGCCTGATCATCACTGTAGAATGCACGGAATGCCGCAGTAATCCCGATAAGCGTACCCCCGGCGTTTCTCGCTACACCACCAGCAAAAACCGTCGCAATACCACCGGCAGACTGGAAATCAAAAAATACTGTCCCCACTGCAATAAGCACACCGTCCACAAGGAAATTAAGTAACCACACTTTAGTTAAAAAGTCAAGCAATCTTTACAAATCTATGAGCTACTATCGTAAACGTCTCTCCCCCATCTCCCCCAGTCAACCGATTGACTACAAAGACACCGAACTCCTCCGCAAATTCATCACCGAACGCGGCAAACTCCTACCTAGACGCATCACCGGTTTAACTTCTAAACAACAGCGAGATTTAACTGAAGCGGTGAAACGGGCCCGTTTAATGGCTTTATTGCCTTTTGTCAACCAAGAAGCCTAAATTCAGTGATCAGTAATCAGTAATCAGTGAACAGTGATCGCTGAAAATAACACATATAAGTAATAGGACAAAATTAACTTCTTGGTGAGGATAGGCACTCATGGAAGAAGTAATTGGATATGTGTAATTAATTGTATCTAGCTACTTAACTTAAAACTTAAACCTGATCACTGATAACTGGTCACTGATAACTGATAACTGATAACTGATAAGCGATCTCAGTATATTGGGGTTGCTTTCTCGTTTTTGCAAAGAAATATATCGAAATCGGCAGCGGATAGGAAAATTCGTGCGAGAATCTAAAGAAATAATTAAATCGCTCTAGGAGTAGCCGACGATTTTGTGATTATCGATCCAAATCCACCAATTAGCACAATGGGAGGCTCTTATGGAAAAGCAGCCATCAGAAACCGAGATCGAGCTAGATAAACAGCTAAAAGAGGAGTATTCCGAGCAGTTTCTGCGTAGTATATTTAATTCCGTGCAAGCGTCGATTTTTGTGGTGGACGTGCTGGAAAATAGAGATTTTCGCTATGTGGGAGCAAACCCCGTTCATGAACGCTGGACAGGATTGCGTTCATCAGAGATTAAAGGCAAAACTCCCGAACAAATCCTTCCCCCCGATGATGCGCGTAGTGTGCGGCAACACTATAGTGATTGTGTGCGTTACGGAACGACTATTTCCTACGAACAGTATTTACCTTTTCAAAATATACCCTACTGGTGGCTAACGACTTTAACACCCCTACGGGATAACAATGCGCGCATCTATCGTTTAGTGGGAACCAGTACCAATATCACCGAACGTAAACAGGCCGAAGAAGCTTTAAGATTACAAGCAGAACGGGAACAACTATTGGGGGTAATGCAGGAAAGAATCCGGCAATCGTTGGATCTTGATCGCATTTTGCAAAGAACCGTTAAAGAGGTGCGACAATTCCTCAACTGCGATCGAGTGTTAATTTATCGTTTATTCCCCGATCATAGTGGCATGATTGTGGTGGAATCCCATACTGCGAGGATTAATTCCGTCTTAGGAAACAGCATCGAGGATCCCTGTTTTAATTTATCCCCAGAACGTCTGGAAAATTATCGTCGTGGGAGAATTCAAGTTATTGAAAATGTCCATAATTCGGGACTTGATCCCTGTTATCGCAACTTACTCACCTCTTTGCAAGTACAGGCTAACTTGGTGGTGCCAATTATCTGCGATAACCAACTCTGGGGGTTACTAATTGCCCAAAATTGCCAAAAAACTCGCTCTTGGCAATCCCAAGAAATCGATCTCCTTAAACAATTAGCCATTCAAGTGGGAATTGCCATTCAACAAGCGGAACTGCACCAACGGGTAAAATGCTTGAATACTGCCTTAGAATCGGAGGTTCAGCAAAGAACCGCCGAATTGCAGATGACTTTGAAGTATGAAGCATTAATCGGACGGATTACCGAAAAAATTCGCGATAGTCTCGATGAAAACCATATTCTGCAAACCACCACTAGGGAATTAGTGCAGGTTTTACCCGCAGAACGTGCCCAAATTGAGCTTTACAATCCCAGTCGCAGCCAAGCTACTATTGTCCACGAATATACCACTCAAGAGCTTATCTGTCAGGGAATTAGCTGTCAAATTAGCGATTTTCCTGAAATCTATCAACCGCTGCTGCACAAACAAATTTTACAATTTGTTGATCGTCTTCCCCTTGGCAATCCGCAAATCTGTCGTGTTAACCGTTGCGCTTGTCCTATCTTTGACGATCAGGGTTTTTTGGGCAATATTTGGCTAATTCGGCCAGCTAATCAGATTTTTAACTCCTTAGAAACTAATTTGATTCAACATATTGCCACCGAATGTGCGATCGCTATTCGCCAGGCGCGACTTTACGAATCTTCCCAAGCACAAGTGAGGGAATTAGAAAAACTGGAAAGATTAAAAAGCGAATTCCTGAAAACCCTTTCCCATGAACTGCGAACCCCGATCACCAGCATCCGTCTAGCGGTGGAAACCCTAGAAAGTCTCCTAGAATATCAAGGGATCAAGATCGATCCAGAGGATTCGATCGGTCAACTGTTGCAAATTCTTAACATTGAATCTCAACGTCAGAGTAAGTTAGTTAATGATCTGTTGACTTTAACCTATCTGGATGCGGAAAGCGAACCTCCGGCGATCGAAACAATCGACTTACTTTCTTGGCTACCCTTATTAGTGGAACCTTTTCGCACTCTCACCCGCGAGCGACAACAGCAGTTAATTTTAGATATAGATGGGGATATACCGGAGATTAACAGCAATCTTTGTGATATCGAACGCATCATAGCGGAATTACTGACCAATGCTTCTAAATATACCCCAGAACAAGGGATAATTAGGGTAAATGTCTGGCGTGCAGACGAGCAAATATTAATTAATGTGAGCAATTCAGGAGTAGAAATCCCTCCAGAGGAATTATCAAGAATATTTGCTCCTTTTTATCGCATTCCTCACCACGATCCCTGGCGCTACAGTGGCACCGGTTTAGGTTTAGCTTTAGTCCACAAACTGATTAAACCCCTGAATGCCACCATCGATGTCACCAGTGCCAACGCTGTCACCACTTTTACCCTCACCCTGCCAATCTAGTCGAGCAGAAAACTTTTTAGAAAAAAACCTTGCAATTATTTCGAGGGCGTGCTATATTGATAAAGGACTAAAAAAAGCCGAGATAGCTCAGTTGGTAGAGCAGAGGACTGAAAATCCTCGTGTCCGCGGTTCAAATCCGCGTCTTGGCATCGAAAAAACGCTAGAATTTGCCCTGTATTTACTTTCTAATCTGCTAGGTTTTGTAAATGCAGCTGACTGTCTTAGGTTTGGTGGGTAAAATGTATTCTAAGATACAGTCTTGCGGGCGAACGACTGGAACGAACCACTCCAGACACAAAGGACACAAAGATTGATCGCTACTATATCAGTTAAACTTATCACACAAAGAATAAGAGAGCCTGCAGCCTTTCTCGTCAAGATGAAGTGTAACCTAATTTGGTAAGCTAAAAGCTTTGATGTACTTAGTTTCTGACCTTGTTTTTAGGTGGGAGAATTGCCAGATTCTTTCTTTTGCCTGTTGCCTGTTGCCTCTTGCCTATCTTCACTAGGAAATTAATTTTGCACGACTACTTACTTTTTGATTTTGGGCTTGACGTGAGCGGTCACGGATTAAGATAATCTAACAAGTATGTACGACAATGAAATCCTAGACTCTAGCAATTCCTTAAATAATCCTCTCGATGGGAGCGATCCGGATCAAGCAGCGGAAATCCCTCCCGATCCCGAGGAAATGCTCTTATTGCTTACTTCTGCTCATGTTAGCGAGAGAATGATCGCCGCTCGCGCCTTTTGTGAATTGCGGGACGAAAGAGCGATCGCACCTTTACTAGAGATGTTAAACGATGTCTGTCCCCTGGTGCGTGTCAGTGTCGCCTATGCTTTGGGACGAAATCCCAGTCTTAGCGCCGTGGAGCCTTTAATCGATTTACTAGCCAGGGATTGGAATGGTTACGTCAGAAAAGGGGTAGTTTGGGCCCTGGGTAACTGTGGTGATCGCAGAGCGATCGAGCCTTTGGTTCATGCTCTTAAAACTGATATTTCGGCGGTGCGATTATGGGCCGCCAGTAGTTTGGCCCAGATTGCCAAGGTCAATTATGAAGATATCATCACCGTGTTGCCGCCTTTAATTGAAGGATTGCGCCGGGATTTAATCGCAGCGGTGCGGAGTAATTGCGCTTGGTCGATCGGTCAATTATGCCGAGAATTGCCCTTCAATGTGATTTATGCCACGGCGATCGATGCTTTGATCGAGGCCTTGGTGGAAGACGAGGATTTAGGTGTCAAGGAAGATGCTAGGGGTGCTTTATTAAAGGTGGGCGACCCAAGAGGATTACAATTGATCGAGGAATTAGAGCTTGAAGGAATTATCTAAACCGCTAATTTTGGGCGTTACAGGGGCATCAGGGCTGATTTATGCCGTGCGTACCCTCAAATATCTACTTTTAGCCGACTGCACGATCGATCTAGTGGCCTCCAGATCAGCTTACACCGTCTGGCAAGCAGAAGATAATATTCGGATGCCGCCAGAACCGGAGCTGCAAGAACAATTTTGGCGCAGTCAATGCGGGGTGATGGAGGGGGGAAAATTACGCTGTCATCGTTGGGGTGATGTGGGGGCAACGATCGCCAGTGGTTCCTATCGCACCCTTGGTATGGTAATTATTCCCTGTAGCATGAGTACAGTGGCCAAATTAGCGGGGGGATTAAGTTCCGATTTGCTAGAAAGAGCGGCCGATGTGCAGATTAAGGAGGGCAGAAAATTGGTTTTAGTGCCGCGAGAAACTCCTTTTAGTTTAATTCATCTGCGTAATTTAACTACTTTAGCCGAGGCGGGCGTTAGAATCGTGCCAGCAATACCGGCATGGTATCATCATCCCCAATCGATCGAGGATTTGGTCGATTTTGTCATCGCTCGTACTCTCGATCAGTTAGATATCGATTGTGTGACAATTAATCGCTGGCAAGGACATTAACAGTTATCAGTGATCAGTTATCAGTTATCAGTGGATAGTGGACAGTGGTTAGTGGTTAGTGGGAAAGCATCTCATTTATGCAAGTGAGTAATTATACTTATCCATAAAACTGGTTTCTAGCAAGACTTTCAAAATAGCTTGACATAAAAACCTGATTTAGGGGTTACAAAGGTGAGATGCTCCCGTGGTTAGTTAGTGGTTAGGGACCTGCGCTTTGATAATGTACCTTTTGGGCGAACGCAGTTCGCCCCTACATTGTGGACAAAATCCGTTACTGTAGGGGCGCAAAGCTTGCGCCCTCCGATCGATTGGGATATTATTCCCAC
>NZ_JADBUZ010000041.1:0-5132 GCF_020245305.1 Microcystis sp. M20BS1
AAATCTAAAAACCTTGTTGGATAAGGCTTTTAGACTTTTTTGACCTCAAAAAGTGCCGACCATTGGAGGGATCGGGGGTAAAATTCAGGTACTTTTTCCCTGAAAATTAGGTAACTGACTACCTCAAAATCGGTAAAACCCCACACCCCACACCCCACACCCCACACCCTGCCCCCACCAACAAACTTTTTCAGCAGACCCTAAGTAGGGAGACGCAATTATTTGTAGGATAGGTTAGCGGTAGCGTAACCCATGCAGGCCGAGTGCCGATTACAATAACGATAGACTCCTATTATCTCTTTTAGCCAATTGTGGGGAGAAGGCGAGGGGAAAACTCGCCTATTTTCAGGGTTTATTGACCTTCCCGACCGATTTGACGCTCGATAGTTTCGATAGCGGCATTTAATCCCGCTAGACGGGTTTCGAGGTCGTCGCGCATCCATTTGAGAAATGTTAATTTACGCTCTTGACATTCTTGGCGGGAAGTGCTGCCACAAGTGTTGAAGAAAAAGGGAAACATAGATCTAAGGGGTCTGCTATAACTCTACGTCTCCTATCTTGACGAAAATTTTCAAAAAAGTCTAACCGTTAAGTCGCCATAATAACCACAGACCTAAACCAAAACCGAAAAAGTTAGGCAGCCAGGCAGCTAGGAAGGGGGAGAGGGTGGCGGTTAGTCCCAAGCTGCCGACAAGGAAGTTTAAAAGATAATAGAGGAAAACAATGGCGACACTGAGACCAAAACTGGTTCCCCGACTGATTCTTTGCGGTAGAGAACCCAAGGCACAGCCGATGGTAGCAAAGACGATACAGACAAAGGGAAAGGCGATTTTTTGCTGGATTCGCACTTGAAAAAACCTGACTCTTTTCTCATCGCCACTGAGTTTGAGCAGTTGCACATATTCGATCGCCTGTGGTATGTTCATCTCGTAGGGATCGCGGCTTTGACGAGCAAAATCGAAAGCAGAGCGAGATAAAGCGATTTTTTCGGTTTTAAAGGGGATAACTTGGCTATAGGAGGCGTTAGGGGGGGTTAATTCATAGATAATGCCGTTAAAAAAGTCCCAGACGTTATCGACGGCATTCCAACGGGCCGAATCGGCGATAATAATTTGATTTAATTCTTGTTTTAGCCAACGGATAACGGTGACAGTTTTCATTTTTTCGCCGTCAAATTGTTCGGCATAAAATAAACTTCTTAAATTGCGATTAATCGTACCATTTTCTAGGGTTTTTATTTCATAATCGGGATAATAAAAATCTTTATTTTTCCAAAAACTTGCTTCTTTATTAATTTTCTGCACTAAAATTTCTGTGGCTCGATAATTAGCATTAGGAACCACATATTCGTTTAATAAAAATGTCACCACTGTAACTATTAAACTCAGGCAGAAAGTGGGTATAAAAAGACGGTAAAGAGTGACTCCACAGCTTTGCAGGGCAACGGTTTCGCTATCACTACTTAAACGTCCGTAGGTGATTAAAGTGGCCAGTAAAAGAGAAACTGGCAGGGAATAAGTAACAAATTCTGGCACTTTTAACAGGAGAATTTCTAGGGCCGAGACAAGGGGTAGATTAGCATCAACTACCTGATTAGCTAAATCGGAAAGATTGCCGATCGCTACTCCCAAAGAGGCAAATAAACCAACACTAAATAAAAATGGGGGTAGTAGTTGGCTGATCAGATAGCGATCAATGAGGGCAATACCTCCATTTACCCAGTAAGAAATCTTTTTCTTAATCATTGATTTTGGTTAACTCACTCCTCTTTCATCCCATTTCCTAACCCGCAGCCGTCTTGCCTATCCCTTCGGTTAGCCTATCATATTTTGTCTTTGACGAAAAACACCGCCGGAGGTTGTATGATTGCGGGGAGAGTGGACAGAAGTAAGGATTTGGGTAAGTGTGGATAATTTTTCTGTTCCTATTCCCCGATCATCCCCAGGTGAATTATGCTGCTAAACTGGCAAACTTTTACTATTCATAAACGAGTACCTTTAACGATTAGTCGCGGCACTACCAGCGAAAATACTAATATCTGGCTGCAAATTAGCGAGGAAAATATCGAAGGGTGGGGAGAGGCATCCCCTTTTGATATTACCAGCGAGGAGAAAAAACCCGATAAAATCCTGCAAGAATTAAACTCGATCGCTCCTATTTTACAATCTTTTCACCCCTGTCAACGCCAAGAAATTGAAAAAATTTTATGGCAAAATCAGATATCTTCGGCTACTCGTGCCGCTATTGATACGGCACTGCACGACTGGTTAGGCAAAAAAGCTAATTTACCTCTCTGGCAAATTTTTGGACTCGATCGCTCTTTAATTCCGCCGGTTTCTGTTACTATCGGTTTAAATTCTCCAGAAAATGTGGGGAAGAGGGTGTTAGATTGGCTAGAAATCGGCGATTTTAGCTTATTAAAGGTCAAATTAGGCTCACCGGACGGTATAGAAGCCGATCGAGCCATAATTCTGGCTATTAAAGAAATTGTCCCCCATTTGCCCCTAACTGTTGATGCTAATGGTGGTTGGAAATTTAGCGATGCGGTGAAAATGTGCCAATGGTTAAAGGAAAAAGGCGTTATTTATGTGGAACAACCCCTATCCGTGGGACAAGAACGAGATTTAATTGATTTATACCAAAAATCGCCCCTACCTATTTTCGTCGATGAAAGCTGTTTTTCTAGTCAAGATATCCCGAAACTGGCCGATCGAGTCCACGGCATTAATATTAAACTAATGAAAGCTGGTGGATTAGCGGAAGTGCAGAGAATGATTCATGTTGCCCAAGCTTGCCGACTGCAAATTATGTTCGGATGTTACTCTGATAGCAGTTTAGCCAATACTGCCCTAGCACATCTTGGCCCGCTTGTCAACTATCTTGACCTAGATAGTCATTTAAATTTACGCGATGATCCCTTTACGGGTTTAAGCTTAGAAAAGGGACGTTTACAACCAAATAATTCACCCGGTTTGGGTGTTAGTTTACGGACAGAAGATGACTAATTATTTGACTCCTGACAAGAAAGTAGCGATTCTTCTCCACGAAGGAATCAAAGGAACTCGCGGCAAAACTGGGTTAAGTTATCTGCGTTACGGAAAAGCGCAGGTAGTGGCGATTATTGACGCAGAAAGCGCCGGCAGTACCTTAAAAGAAGTGGCCGGAATCGATCGCCCCTTGCCGATTGTTGCTAATGTTAGGGAAGCTCTAACCTATCATCCCGATACCCTGTTAATTGGCATCGCACCCTCAGGAGGCATTTTACCACCCCATTGGCTAGAAGAAATCAAAGAGGGGGTAAATACAGGGTTATCCCTCGTTAATGGACTCCATACACCCCTAAAACCCCTTTTTTCTCAGCTTAAACCGGATCAATGGATTTGGGATATCCGTCTGGAACCCCAAGACTTAAAAATTGGGCAAGCGCGGGCGAAAAATTTAACCTGTCAGCGTATTCTAACGGTAGGGACGGATATGAGTGTGGGCAAAATGTCCACTAGCATCGAATTACACCGATTTGCCCAAGAAAAAGGGCTAAAATCGCAATTTTTAGCCACTGGACAGGGGGGAATTATGATCGCGGGGAAAGGTGTACCCTTGGATGCAGTGCGCGTGGATTATGCTGCTGGTGCGATCGAGGCTTTGGTGTTAGAATCAGCAGAAAATAACGATATTCTGTTTATTGAGGGTCAAGGCTCCCTATTACACCCTGGATCCACTGCTACCTTGCCTTTAATGCGTGGCAGTCAACCAACGGGGTTAATTCTCGTCCATCGCGCTGGACAAATTCATATCAAAGATCTACCCGATATTCCCATCCCTCCCCTAACGGAAGTGATTAAACTCTGCGAAATGACTGCCAGTGCTGGGGGAAGTTTCGGGGAGGTGAAGGTAAAGGGGATTAGTTTAAATACTTTTCATCTTAGTCCGCAGGCGGCAGTTAAAGCTATAGAAACTGTGCGGGAGGAAACGGGGTTATTTTGTACCGATGTTGTCCGTTTTGGCGCTCAAGGGTTATTATCAGTGATCAGTGATCAGTGATCAGTGATTAATTCAATCATAGTCAATGATAGGTGATGCGTTACGACTAAATCTGGATGTCGTTAAATTTTCTCTTGACAAAGGCGACTTGACATGATATTATATTCATAATGGAAAATCCGTGCGCCTACGAACCCTATTTTCCAACAGTCTTAACTATGATTTATGTGATTATGTGATTGACTATGATTCGTTCATTCAATCAATCTTCATCTCTAATCCACTCTTAACTAGCTCCCTAGTCATAGTCCATCAGATGATTACATCAACCACTGTCGATGGTGGTGGGTTACTGGACTAGGTAATAGGTGTAGGGGTAATTCATGAATTACCCCTACAATAACGTTTGTCTGGATGTTGTTAAATTTTCTCTTGACAAAGGCGACTTGACATGATACTATATTCATAATGGAGAATCCGTGCGCCTACAGACCCTCTTTTCCAACGCTCTTAACTATGATTGGTTTATTCAATCAATCTTCATCTCTAATCCACTCTTAACTAGCTCCCTAGTCATAGTTCATCATTCAACATTCCAATCACAGTTAAGACTGTTTTCAGGGATGAGGGGGTTTTGGTTTCAACATCTCCACCACCTCATCGGGAAACCGTTGTCTTAATTCTGCTTCGGGTAATTGGGATAACATCCTCAGATAATTCTGATAAAAGGTTTGGGTATGGGGATGATTTTCCCCTAATGCTTGGGTAGCAATATTAATCGCTTCTAGATAGAGAGGTTCCGCTTCTGTGTACCTGCCTTGGGATTCGTACAATGCTGCTAAATTGTTGAGGGAAGTTGCCACAAGGGGATGATTGTCTCCTAAGAGTCGTTTTAACAAATCTAATGCTTCTAGAAAGAGAGGTTCTGCTTCTGTGTACCTGCCTTGGGAATAGTATAATGCTGCTAAATTGTTGAGGGAAGTTGCCACATCGGGATGATTGTCTCCTAAGAGTCTTTTTCTCAAATCTAATGCTTCTAGATAGAGAGGTTCTGCTTCTGTGTACCTGCCTTGGGATTGGTACAATAGTGCTAAATTGTTGAGGGAAGTTGCCACATCGGGATGTTTTTCTCCTAAGAGTCGTTTTCTCAA
>NZ_JADBUZ010000042.1:0-19271 GCF_020245305.1 Microcystis sp. M20BS1
AATCGTTAAGCCAGAGGAGGTGGAAAGAGCCGTAAACTTGATTAACAATCGTCCTCGAAAATGTCTTGACTATCGTACCCCGAATGAGGTATTCTATAAAGGTAGATCAGACAGTGATGCAATTCAGACTTGAATTGGCCCTTTAACTAATCAGATAGATTTAGTTTTTGCTCCCTAAAAAAAAACTGCTCTGGTATTCTAGAGAGAGGAATTCTGGAGACGGAGAGAAGAAAATAGAGAATAATTGCTTTCTGTCAATTTTGCCATTAAAGCCCAATCTGCTCAAGAAGTGCAGGAGAAATTAAACGCTATCCTTGGGGAAATGGATGCGGATCACTGGGCAAATTCATCACATCTGTGCAGCGGGAAATTAGCTATATAGTTCTATGATCTAGCTTTTTCAGGGCGCTAAGAGCATGGAGACGGACGATTGCTTCCCCATCGGCTGCTAAAGTCAGCAAAATACTTTTATTATCCCGCTCTAATTCTCCTAAAGCGATCGCTAGAGACTGTTTAACTCCCGTATCAGTGAAGAGTGCCGGACGGGAGTGATAAAAATTACTGAGAATTTCCCCTGCTTGTTGGCGTAATTTCTGGGAGGTTTGCCGGCCAAGAATAGCGATAATTTCCCGACAAATCAAGACATTTTCGCTATATAAAGCCTTTTCTAGATAATTTAAAGCTTCTCCATCCTCGATCCAGCCTAATGCTCGCACTACAGTTAATTTTAAACTATCGGGAGTTAAGGAAGATTGCAGGAGTGGATTTAAAGCTTTAGCTGAGGTTGCTGTGCCGATACGACTGAGAGCGATCGCAGTTTCTTGACAGATCTCAAGGTGGACATCGAATAACAGCGGTTGCAGATGGTTAACTAAATCTGCTTGGGGATAATTCGTCCCTAGGTAACTACTAGCTTTAATTGCTTCCCGTCGCACCTCGATGGCCGGATCCTGTAAAGCATCGAGGATAATCACAGTAATCTGGGGATGGTGAAAACTGCTTAAAGCTTCGATCGCCATAGACCGAATGGCGCTAGATTGATCCTTAACTACGGTTAAAAGCGGTTCGATAATTTCTGGTCGGCGAATTTGTGATAAAGCTTGTACGGCTAAAAAACGGGTATTAGAGTCGGACAGTAATTGTCCTAAACTGGAGATGGCAGAACTGCCGATATTAGCTAAAGCAGCCGCAGCCATTTGGCTGAGTTCCTCCTCCTCCGATCTTTGCAATAATTGACTGAGAGCGAGAATACAGGCTCGATCGTCAAATTGACTGAGAATTCTCGCCAGAAACCAGCGCATTTCCCCATCTTGATCCTCGGATTCTAACAGGGCAATTAAAGGAGCGATCGCTGGTTTGCCGATTTGGGGAAATAGTTTCGCTATTTCCCATCGCTGTTGAAAATCGCATTTTTGTAAAGCTTCTAGGGCTAAATCGAGGATTTCATCGTTAATAATCGATTCAATCGCATCTTTTTGGTTTAAAAGTCGCTGTATGCTGGCGTTTACTGTCTCCCAGTCCTTTTTATTCAACGCTATCTGAGCTTTTTCTAGCAGAGCTTGCATCGTGAGAAATGGCCTCGATTTTCGTGCTACCTATCTCAAGAATGTCAGACTTTCTCGCTTTTGTCCTCTCTCATAATGCAAGAAACCGATAATAAATCTCCAAATTGTGCATCAGACATCAGTATAGGGGGCATCAGCGATCGCACAGTAGGGACGACTATAACAAAGGGGTGTTTCCAAGTCGTGTTGTTCCAAAAATTCCCGATTACTTAAAATCCTAGCGGTTTCTCCCTCAGCTACCACCTGACCACGACTTAACACCACCGTGCGATCGCATAGTTCTAAAGCTAGATCGAGATCATGGGTGGCGATCACTTGAGTTTGGGGTAAAGTGGCCAACAGTTGTATTAATTGCCGACGGGACCGGGGGTCCAGTTGGGCGCTAGGTTCATCAAAAACTAAGACCTCCGGTAACATGGCTAAAACCCCCGCAATGGCCACGCGTTTTTTTTCACCCCCCGATAGATTCTGACTGTTTCTCTTACCGTAATGCTGGGAATCCAATCCCACCGCGTGTAAAGCATGATGACAGCGATGGTTTAGATCCTCTCCCCGAATACCCTGATTCATCGGGCCAAAAGTCACATCTTCCCAGACAGTGGGCATAAATAGCTGATCGTCGGGGTTTTGGAAGACTAAACCGACAAAATTGCGGATATTTTCTAAATTCTCCGGTTTAACTTCGTAGGGACCGACGGTGATTCTACCGGTTTGCGGCGGGAGAATACCGTTAAAATGCAGTAATAAGGTGGATTTTCCCGATCCATTTGCCCCGACTAAAGCCACCTTTTCCGTAGCTTCAATGGCTAAATTAATACCTTTTAACGCTTCTGTGCCGTCAGGATAGGTATAAACTAGGTTTTCAATAAAAATCGGGTTGTGGTGCATGAAAAACGAGACTTTTACCTGAGTAGATGTACCATTTGACCCCAGAGGATCAGAATTACTATGGCAATTATAGCGAGATAATCTTTCAGCTTACTTTGGGGAACCTGTACAGAGGGCAAGGAACCAGTGTAACCCCTCGATAACATGGCTTGATAAATGCGATCGCCACGTTCGTAGGTACGGATAAATAAAGCGCCGATCATGTGTCCCACTAGCAGCCGTTGCCATCGGGGACTACTCATTAAATTGCGCGCAATTGCTGCCCTTCGCATGGAATTAAATTCAGTGATCAAAACAGCTAGATAACGATACATAGAAGCTAAAATTGCCACCAATAAAGGGGGAGTTTTCAGGGTAACTAATGCTTGCAACAGGTCGGGAATTGCTGTGGTTAAAACC
Source organism: Microcystis sp. M20BS1 (assembly GCF_020245305.1). NCBI lineage: Bacteria > Bacillati > Cyanobacteriota > Cyanophyceae > Chroococcales > Microcystaceae > Microcystis > Microcystis sp. M20BS1. The sequence continues at coordinate 2,853 of NZ_JADBUZ010000042.1, forward strand.
AGAATATTGACCGTACAAAGACAGAGAAAAGCTTTTAAGGCCACACTGCTTAAAACCAGCAATCCCTCGCTAGTTATCCGCAAAAATCCCCAAGACCAAAGAATTTCCCCGCCATCGCGAAAAAGGGTTCCCAATAAAACCACACCGATAAAGACAAATTCGATCGCTACTCTTCGTAAAAGTACGCTAATAGTCACCCGACTGATCAGAATTAAAATAATTAATCCTAATCCGTAAATCCCCCAAGTTTCCCAGCTACCATTCGGGGTTAAGGCTGTGGCAAAAACTAACAAAAGAGTCACTAAAACCCGGGTATGGGGCGCAAGTTTCTGCCAAAAACCGCAATTTTGGCACTCATTTTCGCGAGAAAAAGTGGCAATGTGTAGCATTTATTCAGTTATCAGTTATCAGTGATTTAGGGATTTAGGGATTTAGGGAAATTTCAGCCAAATGCCGCACTACCCCACTACCCCACTTCTCGACTCCTATCTACTTATTCCTGATTTTGGGATTTTGGAATGACTAATTTACCGATACCCCAAGCGATGCCGAAAGTGGCAAGAGTTCCCAGAAAACCGGCGAGGGGAGTGGCCACACCTTCGGGAACACCTTTGAGGGCATAACCATCAAAAATTCGGGCGGAGGGTAATTGATTACCGAGGGCGTTAGGGTCTTCTTTTTGGCTAAATTGTAAGTCTTCCGCCACTCGATCGAGTCCGTCGGGATCGGGACTGGCAAAGGGAGAAAGAAAAACGGCGATAATTAGGGACAATACCAAGCCAATCAGAAAAAATTGGCTATTTCTGCGAATATTCATCGACTTAATTGCTTTATTGACGAGAAGCTTAGGAAGGGGAAACAGAAGTATTAACGGAATGGGGCGGATCGTAGAGGAGATCGGGACGGGTTCGCCAGATATAACCGACAGCGAAAACGGTAATCACCGCTTCCCCGATACCGATAAGGATATGCCAAGATAACATGGCCACAAGGGCGACTAAAGGCGGTACAGTCCCCGATAAAGCCAATTGCAGGGCGCAAGCTAACGCCGCCACCACCACACTTGTCCAAGCAGCCACGGCAACAGCGATCGCCATACTGCGCCAACGATGAAAACCGAAGGCTTTTCTAATCCCCAGATAGAGATAATAACCGCCAAACGTCCCGATCAGACCCATATTGACGATATTTGCCCCTAAAACCGTTAAACCGCCATCTTGAAAAAATAAAGCTTGCACGATAAAAACCACCGCCATCACCAGAGAACCCGCCCAGGGACCGAGTAAAACCCCCGCGAGAGTCCCCCCTAACAAATGTCCGGAGGTTCCCCCCGGAATGGGAAAATTAATCATCTGGGCGGCAAAAATAAAGGCGGCACAAACTCCCATCAAAGGTACAGCCCGTTCAGCGTAGTGACCGCGCACTTTTTTGAGAGAAAAGCCAATCAGGACAACGGCAATTATCCAAGTAAATAGACTCACCGATGGACTCAAAAAGCCGTCGGGTATATGGAGGGCGAGATAAGGGGTCAGGAGAGGGTGAAACAAACCAACCCCTAGAAAATTAACAGACATTAAAATTCAGTCTCCTTGGCAATTTGGGTTAAAGATTTCCATAGAATTGCGTCGCTAGGACGGAAAAGTCCTCTCTTCTAGTAGATAACTAACCGCTTCATTTTACAATGCCCTCTCTGGGGATTTAAACCCTTTAGCTTCTTAAGAATTTCTGTTATTTTTCTGGTCGTCAGGGTTTAGCTATCAGCCAAAATCTCAATTATTCTCAAGCAGTCAAATTATTTAAATTATTATTAATTTTTCGAGGTTTTTTCAGTTTTTATGCTATTCCTTAATCAGTGAGCAGTTATCAGTTAGAAGAGGCTGGTGACTACATTGACTACGCGATCGGTAGTCAGGGCAGTGCTTTAATTGGTTTAGAGGTCATCTAATGATAAGCTATCAGAGATAACTCCCTCTTTTTCGCTTTTTCTAGCTTGGTGTGAAACCGTGATCAACTCTGAAGAAAAAAGACCGACTTGGGACGAATACTTTTTAATGATCGCTAAATTAGCCGCTACCAGATCCACCTGTTTAGCTTTTCCCGTCGGTGCGGTAATTGTCAAAGATCGGCAGGTTTTAGCCACGGGGTACAATGGTTCTCCATCGGGAACGGTTCATTGTACTGCCCAGGGTTTTTGTTATCCCGGTTTGGGAACCTGTCGAGAATCTGGAGAAATTCCCTCTCGGGCAATTCATGCTGAAGCTAATGCGATCGCTCAAGCGGCTAAACACGGTATTTCTACCCAAGGAGCTAGTATCTATGTTACCTTAGAACCCTGTATTTCCTGTTTAAAACTAATTATTTCTTCGGGAATTAAGGAAGTTTTCTACGAAGCGGACTTTAATAGTGGGACAAAAGCCATGTTAAGGGATTCTTTTCTAGAAACGGGGATTATTAAGTATAAAAAGATTTATTTATCGGAAGAAATGGCTAGTCATGCGGCCTTATTTTTATTAAATCCCATTTCGATCGATCCCAGGTAGTTATCCTCAACGGCGACATCAATGACGACCCCGCAACTTTTCGAGTGGGATGAAAATAAGCGTCAGGCTAATATAGAAAAACACGGCATAGATTTCGCCGACCTGGAAGCGATTTTTAGGGGTCCAATAATTGAGCGCGTGGATACCCGTCAGAATTACGGCGAAATTCGAGTGATTCTAGTGGGTACAATCGATAATATCGTTTTGGTGGTGGTTTATACATGGCGTGACTCGGTTCGTCGAATAATTAGTGTTAGGAGGGCTAACAACCGTGAACGAAGAACATATTACCAGAGTCACCCGCGAACAGTGGGCGAATTTGAAAGGCAAAACGAACTGGGAGAAAGTTAAAGGGATGAGTGAGGCGGAAATTGCCAAAAACGCCCTAGAAGACCCCGATAATCCACCGCTGCCGGCTGATTTTTTCGATGAAGTTCTGGAATGCGCCCCGGGTTCCTTGAATCCCTAACCCTCCGATTAGTAACTGGATTTAGGGATTTTATCGGGGGCTGTATTAGCCTAGACTAACACAGCCCAAAGTTACGGTTTAAATGTCCAAATCCGTAAGATTTAAACGCGATCCGTGGGTTTCGATAAATTCTCGCCGGGGGGCAACTCGATCGCCCATAAGAATGGTAAATAATTCCTCTGCTTTGGCTGCGTCTTCGATTTCCACCCGTTTTAAAGTGCGAGTTTCGGGATTCATGGTAGTATCCCAAAGTTGTTGGGGCATCATTTCTCCTAACCCTTTAAAACGTTGGATTGTGTAGTTAGCATTGGAGGGAAATTCCGCTATCTTTTGCTGTAATTCTCGATCGCTATAGCAGTAGGAATGATTTTTACCGCGTTCCAATTTATAGAGAGGAGGACAGGCGATATATACATAACCTTGATCAATTAAATTCTTCTGATAACGATAGAAGAAAGTTAACAACAAAGTTCGGATGTGGGCGCCATCCACATCAGCGTCAGTCATTAAAACAATGCGATGATAGCGCAATTGTGAGGGGTCGAAATCTTCTCCTTTAATCCCTAAACCGAGGGCGGTAATTAAGGATTGAATTTCCGTATTTTTGTAGATTTTAGCATCATCGGTTTTTTCGATATTGAGGATTTTTCCCCGCAGAGGTAGAATCGCTTGAAAACGACGATCGCGCCCCTGTTTGGCACTGTTATGGACGAAAACGCCGGAAGCAAGGGCAAAGTTATGGGTATGAGGAACCTCGATATCATAGACATCGAATCTTGTTTCTAATCGCTCGATCGCCACAACTCGATGATTGTAATTAGCCACCGCTTCTAAGGCTTTATTTTTATCACCATCAAAGTAGCGATCGCAGAAAGAATCAAATCGCAATATTGATTTATCCCGCGTCTGAAGCCGATATTTTTGATAAGCTTCCAAATCAATATAACCTCGTTCGATCTCAATTTGTTTTAAGGTCGCTAGGGTTTTTTGATAGTAAGTTTTATTCAAAGCATCACGACGTTTTGAACGAAATTCCCCTGTCCATTGTTCTTTAGTTTTCTCCCGTCGCCATGATAGTAAATCCTGATTTTGCCATTGTTGTTTGGCAGTTTCAGAATAAACTTGACGCTGTTCAGGATGGTCGATAAAGTATTGACGAACTTTATCCGCTTGTGCTTGGCGATTTGTCTGGTTACTCCAATATTGCTGTTGTGCTTGATAAAGTTGTTCGGCATTGTGTCGGCGGTATTCCTCATTTGTATCGTAGAAAGTGCGCCATTTTTCGGTCATGTAGGCTTTATATGCTGCTACTTCCCATTGTGCTTTGGCTTGTTCTGATAAAATTTGCCTTGTTTCTGGTTCTAACATTCGTTGACTCATCATCAAGCGAAATTCATCAGTCTGACGAAGTTGACGACATTTTTCGATCACTTCAGGACGATGTAAAGTTTTCTGAATGTGATAACGATGTAATTCCAAATGATCCTGAATGGATAATCTTTGAAGATTGGAGGGATTATTGTTCAGTTTATTGAAGTCTATGTGATGACAATGTTCTCCATCTTCGAGTTGATAAATTCCCTGCCAACGATTATACCAATCAGCGATCGCATGAGTGAACAACCAAGAATCGGAAGCGGGATTCCAGACCATTTCATAACCGTTAATGGTGATTCCGGGGTCACGAAGATCGGACAATTTCCGATACAAAGGCATTAAAGCATCTTCTGGAGTTAAAGCCGCAGCAGGTTTATAGCTACCATCTCTTAACAGGAAAAGATGGTCAGGAGTACAAATAATCGCTTCACCATGATCGAGAGTAATTTTAATTACTTCTGCGTCTTTTTTGGTGATGCGGGCATTAATAACTCGTTCAACCCCGATCGTGCCATTGTCGCGAATGGTATAACAAAAATGTTCCTTTCCTTGGGCTTGTTCGGTCACTAGCTGTTTAAAACTGAGGTTGCGTCCATCGACAAGGGCGATTTCTGTATCACCATGAAAACAACCGCCGGCGCTGTCACCTTCGACGATGTAAATTTCTGACTTTTCCGGGTCTCTTTCGCTACAATCAGCCAATTTACCCGGTAAAGGTGAGGATTCCAAGACCGATTTCCGTCGTACTAAGTCCCGGGCCCGTCGGGCTGCTTCCGCCGCTTTGTACGCTTGTACTGCTTTTTCGATAATCGTGTCGGCCACTTGGGGATTTTGTTCTAGGTATTCGTTGAGAGTTTCCCCCACCAGGGAATCGACGATACCCCGGACTTCAGTGTTACCCAATTTGGTCTTGGTTTGGCCCTCAAATTCCGGTTCGGGGACTTTTACGGAAATAACGGCGGTTAAACCCTCGCGGACGTTTTCCCCCGCTAGATTAGGCTCGTTTTCTTTAATTTTATTGCGTTTACGAGCAACATTATTTAAAGTACGGGTCAGGACTGCCTTTAATCCTTCTAGGTGAGTTCCCCCGTCAATGGTGCGGATGTTATTAGCAAAACCGAGAATATTGTCGCTATAGGCATCTATACACCACTGAAAAGCCACTTCGATATTAATTCCCGTCTTTTCCCCCGATACATAGATAATATCTTTGTGCAGGGTTTCTTTTTCCCGACACATATAGGCGACGTATTCTTTAATACCCCCCTCATAACAATAGGTTTCGATGTGGGGTTCTTCGGGACGGTAATCGCTAAAGGTGATTTTAACACCAGCATTTAAGTAGGCTAGTTCTCGTAAACGTCCGGAGAGGGTACTGTAATCAAATTCGATGCCTTGGCTAAAAATTTCGGTGTCTGGCAGGAAATTAACCCTAGTTCCCGTTTTTTCCTCTTGACTGGGACTGCTGACCAATTCTGTGACGGGGATACCTCTTTCGTAGCGTTGGGTATGTACTTTATGATCGCGCCAGACTGTCACATCGACCCATGCAGAAAGAGCATTAACGACGGAAATCCCGACTCCGTGTAACCCTCCCGACACTTTATAACCACCACTGCCAAATTTACCGCCGGCATGAAGTATAGTGAGAACGGTTTCGAGGGCAGATTTACCCGTGGTGGGGTGAACATCGGTGGGAATACCCCGGCCATCGTCAGTGACGCTGACGGAACCATCGGCCTTGATATCCACTTCGATATGAGTACAGTAACCCGCTAGGGCCTCATCGATCGAGTTGTCCACCACTTCATAGACTAAATGATGTAGTCCCCGCGGCCCGGTCGTACCGATATACATCCCCGGCCGCTTCCTGACTGGTTCTAACCCTTCGAGAACTTGTATCTGTTCCGCGCCGTAGTTACTTGTCATAAAATTTCCCTAAAAAGGCTGTGATCCCTGATTGAACCTAAATGAATGGCAAAATCTTCAAAAATTGTAGCACATAAGGGTTAAAGACTGCTTAAATGCCTTTAGAGAGAATTTTTTATTAGGGTTGGGGTGTGGGGGGTGGGGAAGTGGGGTGTGGGGTTGGGGTGTGGGGAAGTGGGGAAGTGGAGAAGTGGGGAAATTGAACTAAAACCCCAAAACCCCAAAACCCCTAAATCCCTAAATCCCTATCTCCTGTCTCCTGTCTCCTGAATGCTGACTCCTGATCACTGCCAATTACTGATCAATAGTCTTTAAATAGGGTTGGCTGAATAAATCTAAAAACCTTGTTGGGTAAGACTTTTAGACCTTTTGGCCATCAAAAAGTAATGGTTCTGGGAGTGATCGGGGGAAAAATTCCTGGACTTTTTCCCTGAAAATTAGGTAATTGACCCCCTCAAAACCAGTAAAACCCCACACCCCACACCCCACACCCTGCCCCCAGGAAAAACTTTTTCAGCAGACCCTAAATAATGTCATCCTCAAATTTATAACCGACACCGACCACAGTTTTGATAAAGATCGGATTAGCAGGATCGGGTTCTACTTTTTTGCGTAAGCGTCGGATATGGGTATCTACTACCCTTTCATCGCCAAAAAAATCATTTCCCCAGAGATTATCGATTAATTGGGTGCGACTCCAGACGCGATTGGGATAACTGACAAAGGTAGCGAGTAGATTAAATTCTAAGGTGGTTAAATCGAGGGTTTCCTCCGGCATTCCCTCCAATTTACGAAGAGCAGAATGTTGATCTAAGTCGATAATAAAATGACGGCTGCGATGGAGTTGCTGGGGTTGACTATCGTGTCTTAAACTACGTCTTAATAAGGCTCTTACGCGAGCGGTTAATTCCCGGGGACTAAAGGGTTTGACCATATAATCATCGGCTCCCGTAGATAGACCGATAATGCGATCAATTTCTTCTCCCCTAGCGGTTAACATTAAAATATAGGGGTCTTTTGTCCCCGGTTTTTGGCGAATTCTAGCACACAATTCCAGTCCGTCTAATTCCGGTAACATTAAATCTAAAATCACTAAGTCTGGTTGCTTTTGATAAAATAGTTCTAGTCCTACTCTACCATTATAAGCCAGATGACAAGTAAAGGACTCCCGCTCTAAAGTTTGCTGAATCAAATGGGCGATTTCAATTTCATCTTCGATAATAACGATATCCATACAAGGGAAAAAGTTTACAAATATCTAGGCAGATTTTAACATATTAAAGGCCGATTCAAGTCTGAATTGCATCACTATCTGATCTACCTTTATAGAATACCTCATTCGGGGTCTGATAGTCAAGATATTTTCGAGGACGATTGTTAATCAAGTTGAAGCAGCAGCGATTGCTTTCTATCATCAACAAACTGATTGGCCAGTAGTGCAAACTCTGGTCTGTGATCATGCTCCCCAATTCAAATTACTGACTGATAATATTACTTTGTGTTGGGTACATGAGGAACGACATTATAAGAAGTTGACTCCTTATGTTGCTTGTCACCAAAAAGCTCTTGATCAATTGCTGGATGATTTCTGGGATTACTACCGAGACTTGCTGGCTTACAAAGATGCACCCAGTCAACAGATGGCAGCAAAACTCCGATCTGAGTTTTGGAAACTTTTCGATACTTAAAGCGGTTATCAACAGTTGAATGAGCGAAAACAATTAACACTGCTGAAAATTTCGGAGTTGCTTTTAGTCTTAGAGCATCCCGAATTGCCCTTGCATAATAATCCGGCGGAGTTAGCTGCTAGGACGATGGTGCAGCGACGTAATATTAGTTAGGGACTTGCGCTTTGATAATGTGCCATCTGGCTGGTCTGGTTCTTCTACAGAGCGATTTTCTGGCTGGGATATTATTCCTACGCAAGTCCCTTATGCTACTCAAACTCTGACAGGGGACTCAGGCTTGGGATGCTTTTATGTCCCTTGTTGCTACTACTCGGAAATTAGGAATCAGCTTTTTTGAGTATGTTCGTGACCGCATTTCTCAACTTGGTAATAGTCCCTCTTTGGCAACTATTATTCGTGAGCAGTCTTCTCTCAATCACCTTGCTTGTTCATGAATACCAGAATAACTCCTGACCCCGATATATTGAGGGGATATGGGAGATCGAACCCAAAATCTATCTTCAATTTAATTATAACCAGCTACCTAGCCAAAAATTTGGTTAGGTATTTTTTTAGTAAACTATCATAACTTCTACTGTTTCTCCTGCTTGTATAGTAGTTTTACCCTGGGGAATTATGACCAAAGCATTAGTACCCGCTAAATTAATTAAATTAGCTGAATTGTGTTGTCCAGAAGCGAGTTTAAATTGATAGACTCCCTCGATAATTTCTATTTTTCCCCAGAGATAAACTTCTCTTTGTCCCTTAGATTTGAGAGTATCGCGGGTGATAACTCGCAGAAATTTGTTCTGATAATCTGTCAATCCTGATAATTTTTTAATGGCCATTTGTACGAAGCGCCAACAGGAAACTAAAGCAGAGACGGGATTACCGGGGATACCAAAGTAAATACAACCGTTAGGAAAAGTAGCAAAGGTTAAGGGTTTACCCGGTTGAATAGCAACGCTGCGAATCAGAATTTTTCCCCCTAATTCCTCTAAAATTCCCTCAATATAATCGTAATCTCCCACGGAAACACCGCCGGTGGAAAGGACGATAGCACTAGAATTAATGGCTTTTCTGATAGTTTCTCTGAGAAGTTCGGGATTATCTTTGATTATACCTAAAGGTCTAGGAATTGCCCCTAAACTGGTGATAAATGCCGTTAAAGCGTAGCGATTTGAGTCAATAATTTGACCTTTTTGGAGGGTTTCATCGGGATTAATTAATTCATCTCCCGTGGAGAAAATTGCCACTTTCGGACGGGAAAAAACTGTTAATTCGGTAGCTTGTGCCGTGGCTAAAACTGCTATTTCTGGAGAATTAAGGGCAATACCGGCTTTTAATAAGGCATTTCCTGCTTGATAGAATGTGCCGCGTTGACGCACGAAAAGACCTATTTTTTCGGGAGGGATAAGAATCGCCACCCGCTCCCCTTTTTGTTGAGTATTTTCCTGCATAATAATCGTATCACTGCCGGTGGGTAACATCGCTCCTGTAAATATTCGGGCTGTTTCTCCCGGTTGAATAATTTTTTCGGGGACTTTGCCGGCGGGAATTTCGGCGATAATCTTTAGAGTAACGGGATTTTCTGGGTTAGTGTCTTTAACATCTTCGTAACGGACAGCATAGCCATCCATTGCGGAATTATCCCAATAGGGAAAGTCTAAATCACTGCTGATATCTTCGGCTAAAATGCGCCCAAAAGCTGCCTCTAGAGAAACTTTTTCTGTTTGCTTTTGGGGTTGAATTTGAGTTAAAATTATAGATTCTGCTTCTTTGACTGAGTACATGGATTAAAAAAATGAACCGATTAACTAGATTAAGGGTGGAAGATATACAAGCTTGGATTGGGGAAGTGCATTTATTGGATAGGAAGGGTCAGACTCCCTATTATATACCAGTTTTGAACCGAGTTAATCCCGAGGTTTTCGCTCTTCAGATTCACTGTCTTGAGGGGGAGATTTTGTCTTGGGGAGATGAAACTGTAACTTTTCCTTTGATGAGTGTGATTAAACCTTTTTTGTTATTATATCTTTTAAACCATTTAGGGGAAGATGCTGTTTTTCGTCGCGTGGGAAAACAAGCTTCTAGTTATCCTTTTAATTCTTTAACTCAACTGCAAGAGGATAGCGGTTTTCCCCGTAATCCTCTGATTAACAGTGGTGCGATCGCTTTGGCGGATTTATTAGGAGGGGAAACGCCAGAATCTCGCTGTGAAAATTTGCTTTTATGGTTAAATAAAATGGGTAATTGTCAATTATTTCTTGATCGCTCTGTGCTTGAGTCTGTTCACTCTTATCCTAATGTTCACAATCAAGCTCTAAGCTTAGAATTAGAAAAAAATGGTTATATCAGTCATCGTTACTTAGCTCTGGAAACCTACAATCGAATCTGTTGTTTATCTGGAAAAATTGCCGATCTTGCTAATTTAGGTAAGTTAATTTTAGCTGCTCCTTTTGGCGAAATTATTCTAGAAATTATGACTAATTGTGGACTCTATGAAGCTTCCCAACAATTCGCCATTGAGGTGGGTTTTCCAACAAAATCAGGAGTTAGTGGAGCTTTATTATCTATTCTGTCAGACGAGGGAGTTATTGCTTGTTATAGTCCTCTGTTAAATGAGCAAGGTAATTCAGTTTTAGGTCTGGATTTATTAACAAAATTAAGTAATTTTTTCAAGGAAATTTAAGCCATGAAAACAAGATTGAACTTTTCAAAAAAACACCGATTCTATTTAGTAATTATCTTGCTGATATTTATGGCTTTATGCGTCACCAGTTTATTTTTTCCCCTACCAGAATCCCTCAACTATGATGAAGGTTATCATTATGAAAGTGGAGTAGAAATTCTCAGAGGTACGGCAGCGAAACGGGGCAATGAAGATATTTATCATCGCAATATTATGCCAGCTTCAGCACTGCATCCCCTAGTTGATCAAACAATACAAAATATTTTTCCTATCTCTAAATATCTAAACTTAGAAAATAAGTTTTTTGGACGGTTTGCTACGATTATTATCTCAGTAATTTTAGCCATATATGTTTTTATCTGGTCAAAACAACTCTATGGAGTGTTAGCAGGATTTTTAGCCTTAATTCTCTATGTTCTCGATCCTAATATTATCGGAAATTCACGGATAATTACTCAAGATTTATTCGGAGCAGCTTCAACTTTTATTGCCATTTACTATTTCTGGTCTTTCCTAAGATTTGGTAGCAGAAAAAATCTGGTTTTAAGTATATTAACTTTTGGAATTGCCCAGATTTGCCGCTTAACAGCCGTTTATTTAGTTCCCATTTATATAATTTTAGGTCTTGGTTTTTACCATCGGGAAATTATTCAATCTATTCAAACCAAACATATTCGCGTAATTCAACGGGTAATTAAGCGCAGTATCTTCTATATACTAGCTCTGATTTTATCAACAATATTAATCATAAATATTGGTTATTCTTTTGAGAGAAGTGGCACTCAATTGCAGAATTATCAATTTCTCAGTCATAGTTTTAAGCAACTGCAAACCTATCCTGTCTTAAAATCTTTGTCGATTCCTATTCCCGCTGCTTATTTGCAAGCATTAGACTTCGGTAAGTATAAACAAGAAACAGGTTTTGGTAGTGGAATGCCATATCTTTTGGGACAGTTAGGATTTATAGTTGATCCAGTACAAGGATTTAAAATTAAGGGATTTCCCCAATATTTTCTGATCACTTTTCTCTATAAAGTACCGATAGCTACCCAAATATTTATCTGGTTGGGATTTATCAGTTTATTTCTCTGGAGAAAACAGTTAAATTTTTGGCAGAATGAAGCTTTTTTGATTATTCCCAGTCTATTATATTTCATCTTAATGAGTTCTAACACTGCTCAAATAGGTATTAGATATATTTTAATGATTTTCCCCTTTTTATTTGTCTTTGCTAGTCGGATTGTTACCGGTTGGCCAGCTTATAAAAGACCCTATCGCATTTTAATTATTGTCCTGACCCTTTACCTACTAATTTCCAATCTCTCCTATTTTCCCCATTATATTTCCTATTTTAACGAATTAGTTATTGATCGCAAAATGAGCTATCAAGTTCTGGTCGATTCTAATTTAGATTGGGGACAAAATAAAAACTATCTGCAAGACTATCTCCAAAAACATCCGAACGCTCTCTTTATTCGTTATGACGGAGATAATAAACTTAATTTAGTCATCGAGAATCAAAAAGTTGCACCCTCACAGGTTTCTCTCGATAATCCGATTAATTTACTGGTGATAGAAGCTAATCAATTAATCGGTATTACCACCGATTCTAACCATTTTTACTGGCTGCGTTCTAGTCGTCAACCTATTGATCATCTTGCTTATAGTTACCTAATTTTCAAGATTTCCTCTCAAGACGCAGCCAATATTTTTGGTAAAAACTAGAAACTGTTCACCAATACTTTTTCTGATTTTTCTTGCCAAGTACCATAAAAAATGGGAGGGATAACACTGGGTAATTGCAGACAGCAAAGGGGTTCTTTTTCTAACTGCTGACTGTCATAGATTCTCCCTTGGCTGCTGTGATTATTGCCGTCGTAAACCACGACGATTAACCATCCTGTCTCTGGAGATAAACCATCGCAGACAAAAATCGGTTCACTTCCATAACAGTTATTTTCTAGATAAGCAATAGTTAACTTACCCGTGGAGTGATTAGAGTTCTTAAGTACAGGGTGAGAGCATATCAAACGCTATTGACAATTGGCCAATTTTGTGATCCGCTTGCTGTGTGAGCATTTCAAGTGATACCAGTCAATTAGAATAGTTACGAAATCGACCAAATGGGTCGATTTTTGCTTAACAATTGAGATGGCAAATTCTCCTTGAATATGCCTAAATCGCACTCTGGGTAAGCAACTCACATAAAGTTCATTTTGTCAAGGATTGTTAAGATGCGTTTACCCTGATAATTCCAGTGATCAATTGGCTATCCTGATCATCTCTGGTGATTTTCCCGCAGCATAAATATCCCACATTGTCCGATAAGCTTTTTCTAAATTGCGGGTAAAATGAAGCGTATCAAATAACGGATAAGTAAGACGATTTTGTGCTAGTTTCTGTTTAATTTTGTGCAATTTATCAGGAGATTTTGCTAAATTAATCGCTAAATTTTTATACTCCTCTAAATTCTTAGTAATTAATTCAGGTAGGCCAATAGCTGTCAGTAAACTAGCACCAACACGGGAAGGAAAAGTTGCACCTGGACAAGTTATAATCGGTAAACCTGCCCATAAAGCATCACTCCCAGTCGTATGAGCATTATAGTATAAAGTATCAAGAAATAAATCAGCTAGTTGATGCCGCGCCAAATGTTCCGACTTAGGTTCGAGATGGGCAAAAATTAAGCGATCGCCTTCAATTCCTCGCGCTTTTGCTTCCCGACGTAGATTTGCTTCAGCTTCAGCTACTCTCGAAAATAACCATAATACACTACCGGGAACATTGGCCAGAATTTCCATCCATACAGTGAATATTTGCGGTTCAATTTTATAGGTGTGGTTGAAACAACAAAAGACAAAACCCGATTCAGGAAGACCATAATGGGAACGAGTAACAGGTTTAGATGATATAATTTGTTGATAATCATTAGCCTGATAACTATCCGGTAAAATTACCAATTTTTCAGTAAAATCATCAGCAGATTCTGGTGGTGTAACTATGGCATCACCAATAATATAGTCGATAAAATCTGCTCCCATTGTCCCCGGATAAACCAAATAATTAACTTGAATCGGTGCCGGTTTTAAAGCCAATATTTGTGTCCGCGCTTTATCAATATATCCCATCAAATCAACTAAAATATGCACCCCATCATTGAAAATCCGTTGTGCAGATTCCGTAATTGATAAAGTAGCAACATCATAAAAGCGATCGCAATCATTAGCAATGCGATGACGATACTCACTACCATCATCGGGACCATAGGAATAGGCAATTATTTCAAAGTTATTGCGATCATGTAAACCAAAGACACTTTGCATCAAATGACTGGTAGGATGATTACGAAAATCATGGCATAAATAACCTATTTTTAATCGTCCAGATCGGGTGCGGGAATGGTTAAAGTTGAGGGGTTTAGTAATCAATGCTAATTGTCTTTTAATTTCTTGAGCATAGTTAGAAGCTACTTTTAACTGTTGAGTAGCAGACCAAGGTTTATATAAGCTATCAAAGGGAGTTACTGCGGTAGTTTTTCTCTCTTGTAACTGTTTTTCTGTTAATTGCCAAAGTTGAATTAAATCAGCTTCTCTTGTGTCCCAATTACAAGTCATTTCCTTCATAGAAAATAAGCAAGCAAAAGCCTCTGGGGAATTAGGTTGAATGGCTAAAGCTTGCTTAAATACGCTCATAGCTGCTTCTACTTTGTCCTGTCTTCCTAACGCTAAAGCTAAACTATTGTAAGCTTTAATGTATTTAGGGTTAAGCTTAATTGCTGTTTGAAAATAAGCGATCGCTTCTTCAATTTTTCCCTGTAGTTGTAACACATTTCCTAAATTAAAGTGTGCCTCTGGATAATTAGGGTTTTTCCTGATTGCTTCTTGAAACTTTACCCCAGCATCCCCTAACTTATCCTGCATTTGTAAGACTAAACCTAAATTATTCTCAGCAAAAGCATAGTTTTGATCGCTACGAATAGCTTGGTTAAAGCAAATAATCGCCTCGTCTAAATCTCCCTTGCTAACTGCTATTATTCCTAAATTATTGTGGCTTTCTGCATAATTAGGGTTAATAAGTAAAGCTTGCTTATAAGCCAAAATAGCTTGATCAATTTGTCCTAAACTATCCATGATTACCCCCAACTGATGCCAAGCGGGTGCATATTGGGGAGATTGATTAATTAATTGTTGATAGAGAGCGATCGCTTCTTCAAGCTTAAGCTGTTTTTGCAAGGTGTATGCTTGCTGATAAAGGGTATCTGCTGGCGAAGTATCAGGCTGATTATTTGCTATATTTCCTCCAACTAAAGGAGAAATAGGATCGAGAGTAATAATTTTACTGATGTCATCATTTTGGAATCCTAAAGCTTGGGGACGTTTAACTCCTTCTAAGATTTGTATATCATAAAGTTCAGTCACTTCACCTTCTAAGCGTATCCAGTGAACAACTTCACCTGTTTTCAAATCAATAATTAGCAGACCACAGCGAGGTTCTGCTTCTTTAGCCATTAAATTATCATCTAAGATTAACCCCGAAAAAGTCTTATCTACCCCACGACTTTTAGATAATCCAACAATGGCATAATTTCCGACAAATGCTAAACCACGCAGAAAACCAGGACAAAAAGTAACAGGCTCAAAAATGCCCTTATTTTGATCAATATAACCAAAGTAACCCGTACCCGCATTTAATAACCATAACTTACCCTGATAAAATCGGGGAGAATGAGGCATAGATAAACCAGTAGCAATCACTTCATTAGACTGAATATCAATGACACAACCGCCAGTTTGTCTTCTGTCTCTCCACCCATCCACCACATCTGATTGACTACAAGCGGTAACATAACGCGCCTTCCCATCTACCAAAGCTAAACCATTGAGATGACAACGATCTTCATTGACTAAAGCGGAAATAAACGATGGTTTCCATAGGGGAATACAACTATGGCGATCGCTGACTGTCGCCAGACAATTTAACATGGTACTGATAAATATAATTCTTTTAGAGAGATTTTCTATTGCCAAATCGTGAATATCTAAATCCCCAGTAGTATAACTAATGCGGGGGATATAAAGTTTATCGTAACCATCATAAAGCTGTTCGGATGATAGCACATTATCTAGTTGCCAGATTTGATAGCGGGAACTAAGATAAATCCTTTCTGGGGTAGTATATAAACCCATGGCGCGGTCAAATATCCGCTCAAATCCCGACATCCCTCTTTCGGGGTTAACTCCTAAAAACATCAGTCGAGAACTTTGATAGGTAGTAAAAGCCAGACTAATCTGCTGAGACTCTAACCAATCAATGAAATTACGGGAAGCAATTATCTCTACGGGGATAGATTGATTAGTATTGGGAGTTGATTGATTCATCATAACCACAAAGACACAAAGACTAGCCAGTAGGGTGTGAAGCGCGATAGCGTAACGCACCAATTTAATGATAGAGGTGGTGCGTTACGGCGGCTTGTTAATTTTGGTTTTTTGACCGAATTGATGGCCGCAAATACGCACCCTACACCTAAATTAGGTGTGTCAGTCCACTACGATTTATGTTTTTGTTTGAGCGCGATCGTTTATAATCAAAATATCATTATTTTGGGTTTGCTGAATAAGTACGGGCGAAGCATTCGGATAGAAAATCTACCTTTTCACCGATAGGTTATTGTCCGAATGCTTCGCCCCTACAGGACGCGGGCCGATGAAGACGCAAGGTTTTGAACGACGATTCTCTCAAAAT
>NZ_JADBUZ010000043.1:0-64144 GCF_020245305.1 Microcystis sp. M20BS1
AGGATTGAATCTTTTCAGAGGTTTGGGTTTTCTCTCAATAACGGAGGGACAGAGGTGGTTAGCTGAACGTTGGGAAAAACTGATAGTTTTATCGACGTAAGAAGCAGAAAAATTAGCTAAATTAACAGGATGTACTCTCAGGGAATTTCACGAGAGATAGGCTTTTAGTGGCTTGATAAAAAGCTTTATCCATCTATTCATAATAAATATTGGCAGGGTATTAAAGATTAATTATTGTGACTAACTCTTTTGATTAGAGAAAGATAAACTTGAGAATTTTGAGTTAAATTTATTGACTCAAAATCAGCTGTACTTAATTTAAATGAAACAGCCCTAGGGAAGACAGGGAGAGGTGCGATCGAGTTTTGCCTGATATAAAAAACGACGAATTCGGGGAACTCCGGCAATGGTTTCGTCTGGGACTATGTTACTAAAACCACTCTGATTTTTTGGCAGTTCCGGGGGTGGGGGAAATCCGTCCGGTTGCGGGTAATTATTAAACTTACAAATCGAGATAAAATTAGGAGTATTTTGTAATTGTTTGGCTAGGGGTGGATAATCTTGACTGGCAGCGATGGGACGGAGGATATCTAAGGCGATAATTTGCGGTTCGTAGGGCAGTAATTTATTTAAAAGCTGCGATAATGCTTCTCCTGCGAGGGAACGTTTTCGATCGCTTCCGGGTATTGTTGGTCTTTTCATACCCATGCGATCTTGATAGGCCCAATCTTGGCGATCAATGGTAATAATTAATAATCTTTCATCGGGTTTATCTTTGGGTTTTAGTTGCATCAGGCGATCATAAATATTTAATTCTAAGGGTTCTAAAATTCCTGTTTCTCTTATTGCCAAGACTGTCATCGTTACGGCTAAACCTAAACCGAAAGTTAGAGCAAATCGTCGCCAATTTTGTTGTTTTTGAGGGGAGTTACTGAAACTATGCCAAGTGGGGGGTTCTTCGGTGGGATTGGGGCAAACTACGGGCAGCCAACTGGCACAGGGATAGTCTTTTTCCCAATCATCGTGGAGATTTTTTTGGGCTTCATGTACGGCACTATAGAGAGATTTATTATTGGTAAAAGCGGTTAAAAAGTATTGCAGAAATTTGGGAGAAACAGGATCGGGTAATTTCTCGCGCATAAAGATTAGATGGGGTAATGCCATCCCTTTTTCCCGTGATAGTTGTTGTGCTAAACCGATACCATCACAGGAGTTAAATATCGCTAACTTTAACCCGTTTTTAGTGGCTTCTCCCAGGGAAAAGCTAAAATCAGCTATCTTTAATTTATGAGTTTCTGTTAGTTGAATTTCGCAATCTTGACCATTTTCTGTACTGGCACTATGACCGCTAAAAAAGAGGATATTCCAAGTTTCTTGACGCAATAACTGATTTAATTTTTGCGGGTGGGGGGCTTTTTCCCAGATAATTTCGGCTCCTGCTTTTCCCGCAATATCGTCTAAAGTTTTGCGATCTTCTTCGAGAAATTTTAAGTCGGTGGCATAGCCTAAAATGGCTAAAATCCGAATTTTTTCATGATTTTTTAATTGTCTGGCTAAGGTATCGTATTCTGAGACAATAATGGCTATATCTGCGCCAGTATTTTGGAGAATTTCCCATTTTTCCCAGGGGAATCTTTGCAGCCAAATATTATCGGTTTGTACCCAGATACGAAAGTTATTGCCAGAGCGCAGAATTGCGGTTTTGATCGGTTCAAATTCTGGGCTATTATTCAACCATTTGTTTAAGTTATCCTCAAATAATTTGGCTTTTTCTTGGCAGTTTTTAAAAACTAAACTCTGCTGAGAACTATTGGTAATTTGTTGGGGATTGCTATCTTTTAAGACTTTAAAAAATCCCTCTAATTCACTATAGTGACGTTGCCATTGACGGTAAAAAGTTAATAACTCTAAATTAGCTGGTAGCCTTGCTTTGATCACAGTTTGGGGACGAGAATTAAGATCGGGACGAATTTCTAATTTTACTTTAAATCCCCGATCGAATGTGCCATCTAGTTCGAGAGTTAAGAGTTTAATCATTAAGTTTTTCCTCGCTTATACTTGTAAATATTCGGTTACTCTTGCCGATTCTAAGGCCACTTCAATGAAGAATTTATCCCCCAATTCAGCATCAAATCGATAACGAATAAATTCATCGTTATCTGTGGCAATTACTTCTCGAAAAACCTGACCAGTTTCGGTGAGAATAGTTAATTTTAAATGGGTGGGTAAAGTGCTTGTTTCTCCGGTGGGGTAAACAGTCGCTTGCAGGCTAAATACTTCTTCAGTTTTAGCGATAGTAATCATCAAAGCGAGGGGATTTCCCAGTAATTCTACTCCTAAATCTTTGATGCGTTTAATTTCTGTATTTTTGAAAGCTGGAACCAGTGACAGTGAGCTAAAATTGAGGATACTTTGCCAATCAATGGGGAAATTATCAGTAAACCAATTGGTTAACTTGACGGGGGATTTTTGCCGACGGGTAATTAAAATTTTTCTCCAGTTACTATTGACGATTACTGCTGCCCATTCCTGAAAAGTAACGGCTTTTCTGGGAAAGATTAACTGAGGATTAGCTAAGATGTCTAGTAAGGTTGTCAATCTATCTAAAGATAGTTTTTCTTCCATCTTTTCCCGTTCAATCTTAACTGGTTGCCATTGACACTCTTCCCATAAATCCAAAGAATATGATCCTGATTGCAGTTGATTTCTCGGTAGAGAGTAGTTAAGATTGCGCTTAATATATTGTCCTTTTTCTTTAATATCTTTATGGGTAGTAGAACCCCAAATTCTCAGATAACTTTCGGCAGTGTTTACCTGTACCGCTAGATAATAATCACCAATTAATTGAGGAATATCTACCCATTCTTGAGGAATTTCGATCGCTTCTAGATCCAGAGTTTCGCTGGCAATAACTATTACTGACTTTTCGCCTAATTTAACGGTAAAACCATTAACTCCTAGTTGCCAGAAATCCTCTTGATTTTCTACTAAGCTAACCCCAGGCATCCCTGACTGTAGATAGTTAAAAATAACTTGTTGACAGAGATAATTAATATAAAATCTCTGACGAATACTGGCATCAGTAAAACTGGCACTTTTTGCCCAACTTATCTCTTGAATATCTGCGGGTATTTCTAGCCAAATGCTATCAGGAGTTAGTTCTAACCAATCATTAACCATAATTAATCCTCCTGAGTTGTTGCGCTGGTTTGATAGTAGTATGTTAGCCATGGTTCTATTGCCTTACTAATAACTTCTCTATCGTGGGACTGGAAAGGAATATGCAGGTTTTCGCTGGCCCAGGGTAAAAACTTTTTAGCGAGGTGACGATAAACTTTATCCAGTTCCCTAGAAACCTGATATTGTTTGATAACCACCGTGGTGATTTCTGTAATCTTAGCGGCAATTGCCACTTGTCCCAACCCTGAACCATAAGTCATCTCTAGAATTAACTGAATTTGCGGATGCAGTTTTGCCTGTTGCGGCTGCTGACAAATCTGTGAAATTTCTGCGCGTAACCAAGCTAGAATTTTTTGGTGATTTTGTTGCGACTCGCGAAAATTTTCCGCCGCTTCTAATTGCTGCCAAGGGGTATCATGGTCAGTATCTTCGATCATTTCCTCCCTCGTGCTACTTTCCTCACCCCCTAAAGGTTGCTGTAGAGAAATTGTTTTTCCTTGGGGAAATAAATAATCAAAAATAGCTTGTCCCGCATCCTTTAACCATCGGGTAATTGTCGCAGAATTGATTTTGATGGTAGAGTGGCTATCCGAGTTATAAGCAGCGGCGATTTTTTGCCAGATTTCTGGACTAGGTTCCTGAATTTTACCATCGGTTTTTATTTTTGCCTGGGCATAAATTTCTTTATAGTAATCCCAAGCTAAAAGGTAATTTTCGAGAGTTTCCCCCACTAATCCCCTCGTCTGGAGAGCTTGGCTGAGACGCGCTCAGGTAGAATTAAGTAGTAGGCTCCAAGTATTATGGCCGAATGCTTGACTAATCTGACGGATGCGATCGATTAAGCGATATTTAATCCTCTGAGTGGCAAAATTATCGAAGCGAGTAGAGAATAAAGGCTTAAAGTCAGCTAAGATAGCCTCAAAACCAAGAATTCCTTCGTTAAAGTAGTCTTCGATCTGATAATCTAGTTTAGCTTGATATTTTTGATAGATTTCGGCAGCAGCCCAGTAGCAAGGTTCCTGTAAATAAGCGTATAAATGCCCACGGAAAAGATGATTTTGGGAACCGGGATTCTGATACTGTTGCTGAAAGAATAGGGCCCAATACTCCTCTGAATCGACATTAGGATCGATTGGGCCATAGCTTTCCATGTTACGACGCAAACGCCGATCGCAATTCCATTCTGTCCTATTTTGCTGCAAAACTAAAAAGCAACAAAACTTCTCCAGCAAAGTCTCTCGTTTTTTCATCTAGCTAGTCCCCGTGGAGGTCAACTAAACTCTCTATCGTTCCACTTGCAGCTTTTATGCAGTATTTTGGCATTTTGTTACAAATTGATCATACTCGGTCGAGGAGAGTCACAGTAAATGGCTTTTTTACCCACTGCCAACCCCCAACAGCTAACCCCCAGGGAGGACTACGAGGGGCATCTTTTAAAAAAAACCTGTCCACTGTTCCTGAGAAACGTTAACATAAGTTAACAACCCCTTAACAACCGATAAGATCATCCTCAATTTATCAGGAGTTCGACAGCGTGAACAAAAACGGTAATAACAAAAAATGGCGCAATGCGGGACTATATGCCCTATTGTTAATCGTAGTCCTTGCCTTGGCCTCAGCTTTCTTTGATCGCCAGCCAGCAGTGCAACAAACTTGGAAGTATAGTGAATTTTTACAGGAAGTACGGGAAGGTAAAGTAGAAACCGTGCGCTTAAGTGCCGACCGGCAACGAGCGATCGTACCCACCCAAGATGGAGCAAATGTATTAGTTAACCTGCCCAACGATCCGCAATTAATCAACATCTTGGCAGAAAATAACGTTGATATTTCCGTACTGCCCCAAAGAGAAGAAGGAGTATGGGTAAGAGCCTTCAGTAGCCTCTTTTTCCCGATTTTACTTCTTGTTGGTCTATTTTTCTTGCTCCGTCGCGCCCAAAGTGGTCCCGGTTCCCAAGCGATGAACTTCGGCAAATCGAAAGCAAGGGTACAGATGGAACCCCAAACCCAGGTTACTTTCGGTGATGTGGCCGGGATTGAAGGGGCAAAATTAGAATTAAACGAAGTGGTGGACTTCCTGAAAAATGCCGATCGCTTCACGGCAATTGGGGCAAAAATCCCCAAAGGAGTCCTTTTAGTCGGTCCTCCGGGGACTGGTAAAACCCTACTCGCTCGCGCAGTAGCTGGAGAAGCAGGAGTCCCGTTTTTTAGCATTTCCGGTTCGGAATTCGTGGAAATGTTCGTCGGGGTGGGTGCGTCTCGCGTCCGCGACCTATTTGAACAAGCGAAAGCGAATGCACCTTGTATCGTCTTTATCGATGAGATTGATGCTGTCGGTCGTCAACGGGGTGCCGGTTTAGGGGGTGGTAACGATGAACGGGAACAAACCCTCAACCAATTATTAACGGAAATGGACGGTTTTGAAGGTAATACAGGTATTATCATTATCGCCGCCACTAACCGTCCTGATGTGCTGGATGCCGCTTTATTACGTCCGGGTCGTTTCGATCGCCAAGTGGTGGTGGATCGTCCCGATTACGCTGGCCGTAAGGAAATCCTTAATGTCCACTCCAGAGGCAAAACTTTGGCCCAAGACGTGGATC
This sequence comes from Microcystis sp. M20BS1, assembly GCF_020245305.1. Lineage (NCBI taxonomy): Bacteria > Bacillati > Cyanobacteriota > Cyanophyceae > Chroococcales > Microcystaceae > Microcystis > Microcystis sp. M20BS1. The sequence continues at coordinate 5,781 of NZ_JADBUZ010000043.1, forward strand.
TCGATAAAATCGCCCGTCGTACCCCCGGTTTTACCGGTGCGGATCTGGCTAATTTGCTCAACGAAGCCGCAATTTTAGCGGCACGTCGCAATTTAACCGAGATTTCCATGGATGAGATCAACGATGCGATTGATCGTGTCTTGGCCGGCCCTGAGAAGAAAAATCGCGTCATGAGCGAAAAACGCAAAACTTTAGTTGCTTACCATGAAGCTGGTCACGCTTTGGTGGGTGCTTTAATGCCGGATTATGATCCTGTCCAGAAAATTAGTATTATTCCTCGCGGTCGCGCTGGGGGTTTAACTTGGTTCACTCCCAGCGAGGATCGCATGGAATCCGGGTTATATTCTCGCGCTTATCTGCAAAATCAGATGGCTGTAGCTTTGGGGGGTCGTTTAGCTGAAGAAATTATCTTCGGTGAGGAGGAAGTGACTACGGGTGCTTCTAATGACCTGCAACAGGTGGCACGAGTAGCGCGGCAAATGGTAACTCGTTTCGGAATGAGCGATCGCCTCGGACCGGTGGCTTTAGGTCGTCAAAATGGTAATGTTTTCCTAGGTCGTGATATCGCTTCCGATCGAGATTTCTCCGATGAAACTGCGGCAGCTATTGACGAGGAGGTGCGTAACCTAGTAGAACAGGCCTATCGTCGCGCTAAAGAGGTTTTAGTCAATAACCGCGCCATCTTGGATCAGTTAGCGCAAATGTTAGTGGAAAAAGAAACCGTGGACGCGGAGGAGTTACAAAATATCCTCGCTCATAACGAGGTGAAAATGGCGGCTTTAGCTTAAGTTTTGTAACATTTTCTTGACAAACAGCATCCTGATGGGTGCTGTTTTTTTGTTAAATGAAAATTAATGACAAACTTAATTTCTTGCTGATCAGCTGTTAATCAGCTTAACAGGCGTTGCTGATTTGAGATATGATACTAAATCCGTTGAGTATAGGCTACATATCAGGAAAGGCAAAAGGCAAGAGGCAAAAGGGGGGATAAATAATCAGTTTTTAATAACCAGATTTAGTATGAATCTTCTCTTATGGGATTTTTAAAACCTAGACCCAAACTAACTTTTGGACACGATGCACAGTTGGCATTCATACCTTGATTCAGTAACGCCTTCTCAGTTATCAGTTATCAGTTATCAGTTATCAGCGATCAGTCAACAGCCCTAAATAAAACTGGCATTAACCTGATAGGAGATCAAATCTCCCTCGACAAAGAAGCTGAGGCCGTAGCGACCCGGTGTTAAATTCAAGGATAATCGATAGCTGTACTGAACCGAACCGACGACGGTGGCGACACCCTTACTATCGAATCGCACTAACTCGGTGATCACGTTGGGGTCGGTGGCGAGTTCCAAACGAAGGTTACGCGAAGTCCTGAATCTTAGTCTGTCCACACTATCCCAAACGCCGCAGCGATTAGTTTCCCCTAAATGACCGTCAACCTCGAAGCTTTTACCGGTTCTCGCGGTTCCCAGATCGATCGCTCCGCCCCATTCCCGACTCAGATCGCGTCTGGCATAAATCTCGCCGTCCATTCCAGTAATGATGTCTCTGTTCATAATTTACCTCTGGGAATTTTTCTATCTCTACAGATCAAAAACTACCGATTCCGTTTTCGCCATTCCCAGGGTGACATCGGGTTTCCCTCGCAAATTCCCTTGCGGTTCGATCGAGCTTCGGTAAAAGCCCTTTCGATTTCATTCCAGCTTGGACAGTTGCCCTTGAATCGATCGTAAGCCCAAACCATACCATCTTTTACCTGCTGCAGTTGAACTAGCTGACCGTTGGCGTACACCTCGGCCACGGTGCGCCCAAATCGATCTGTATCGATAGCATTGATAGTGACTTGGTTATTTGCCCGGTTAAGAAGCGATCGCAAGTGATCACGACTGGCGATGCCGTTTTCCTGTTTGATTTCTGGGGCATCAACACAAGCGAATCTGATTCTCTGCTCTTTTCCGTCACAATCGACCCTAATCGTGTCGCCGTCGTGTACCGAACCCCTGACCACCGTGCAAGTGCGGGTATTGGCTAAGGTTGAGGAGGGAAGGTTCTGACAGAACACCAATAGTAAGGCGATCGCTAAAAGGAAAAGGCGCTTCATGGTTTTTGGGTGCGTGACGGTGGCAAGGAAAACCAAATCGTCGGGATTGGTAATCGCCGTCTATTTTACGGTGGTGAGGATGTCAACGGCAAAATTTCCGTAAAGAGGTTGATTCCCATTGATTAATATGTCAGGTTCCCTGCCGTAAAGAATCCATAGATACTTGAGGCAATGATGATTACAGAATTAAATATCCGGTTAGAAGCCACCGAAAAAACAACGGAAGAGATAAGGCTACGGAAGGAAGCTATCGACTGGCAATCGGCCGAGTTTAACCAGTGGATGACCAGAATCAAAACAAGGCTAAATGCGATCGCTGGTAAGATCGAAAAATAGCGAAGATTTAAAAGGGAATCCAATCAACTCGGTCAATCCATTCTTCTGCTTCGGATGCTTCCTAAATCAGATATAATTCTTCTGCCCAGATTTCTAAATTAGCACTGGGACGCAACCATAGTAAACCCCAAATATGTCCCCCCTTATCCCAATGGTTTTTCAGGTGTCCGGGCATACTGCGACGATTATTGGTAACTAACAACCGTTGAAATGACGCAACATAATCTAGGATTTCTGGGTCTAAAGTTCCCAGTGGTGGTGCATCGGGTTCACCTACTCGCAAAATATCGAGATTAGGATTCAATCGCAACAGAGATATTTTGAGGTCTGGGGATAAGTTTTCATCTAACAAAAACCGGATTCTCAGAAGAGTTAAAATAGTCTATAGTTACTTGCGCCATAAAAGCCCTTTTCTTAAAACCTGTCAGCTTTTTTGCCGCATCTTTCAAGCTTGATTTGATTTTTTCAGTCAGTTCAGTTACCATAGTTGAGAGTGGGAGTAACAAGTTGCTTCTCTAGTCTAGATGGTAATTCATTAATACGCAAGTCCCTTACTTGTTCGTAAGTCATCTTTCAATCTTAACTCTTGGACTATTTTATCCTATTTTGTCTAGACTTATGCAAGAGATCTAATCTTTAGGTTCTATCCCCAAGGCCCTTAACTGTTCCGCTAGGCGATCGGCTCGTTGTCGTTCCTGTTCGGCTCGTTGTCGTTCCTGTTGAGTGGATTCCTGGGAAGTTAACAACAAGTTACCTTCCCCATCCCACCAGCGAAGCCAGGGAAAGAACTGATTTTGGTATTCCCCTTGCCAAATTCCTAACTCTACCTTTAAAGGAGTAATGGGATAATGACCGCGCTGATTAGGAGTCATTTTTTGGTAACGACCATTAACTAACTGGTACATCTCGATCTGAGCCTTGTTAACTTCATAAATCCCATAAAAAGGAATTTGAATCGCTCGCTCATAGATCCAAAATTTACCCTTAACAGGCGTTTTATCCCGTTCTTCTTCACCATTACCAGAGACAAATTCTAAGGCAATAACCGGTTCAATGGTTTCTTTCCACATCACAAAGGAACGGCGAACTTGACCATCAATCGTTGTGGGGACATGGGGAACATAAAACCAATCGGGAGCAACAGCACCTTTTTCTAGGGATTCTGGATACTCTGGCAATCGCCAATAAATCCCACAATCTCGACCCAGACAGTAATTACCGTCAGGATGTAATTGTTCTAAAAGGGGTGTAATAGTATGCGTTAAAAGGTCTGCTTGGGGAGGCTCTTGATAGTTTTTCACAAAACTTCCATCTTTATCGGGGAGTTGGGTGTGGTCGGGTAAAGGGGAAGCGCAATACGCTGTGGTCGAAGGTTCCTGAATTGTGGTTGAGGGTTGTACAGTTTGGGTCATTGAACTCATCTTTAATTCCCCTATTTTTGTTATCTAGCTTTTATTCTATAACTGTTCTTCAAAACCTGCAAAAACTATGCCTGATCTCAATGCTATCCTCGGAATGACCGCTCTTCGCTCCCAGACAAAAGGCGATCCACTCATCAAAATCGCTGTTCTTGATGGACTAATTGATTTAGATATCGTCTGTTTCCAATCAGCAAATATTACCCGCCTTGATACCTATTAGTCGGAATAATTTACCATCGATCCGCAACACTTACAAGCCTTTTTAGATGTAGAAAAAAGTGGCAAAAGTGAGGAAGAAAAAGAGCATCTGTTCAAAGAAGAAATCCCCGAGGAAAACATCATCGCAAGTTTGCATTTGCGCTTCCATGCTAACCATATTATCAGCACCATTTGTGGACAGGCAGATTCACCGCTCCCCGCTCCCCGCTCCTTTATACCTTCTCAACGGAATTTAGTATAACCACTGAGGCCAGGGTTAGCTGTCGATCAAATTCAATTATAATTAACTTCTTATTCAAAATTTTAGTTAATTATGCGTTACAAACTTTTAGGTAATAGTGGTCTGCGAGTTTCCGAACTATGTCTAGGGACGATGACATTCGGGGAAGATTGGGGTTGGGGAGCGGATAAAGAGGAAAGTCGGGCGGTTTTTCAGGCTTTTGCGGAAGCGGGCGGCAATTTTCTCGATACTGCTAATATCTACACTAACGGAACCAGTGAAACATTAGTGGGGGAATTTGTCAAGGGCGATCGAGAAAAATGGGTAATCGCCACGAAATATTCTCTCAACACCCGTCCCGGGGATGTCAATGCCTGCGGAAATCATCGAAAAAACCTCTTTCAGGCGGTAGAAGCTAGTTTAAAGCGTTTAGGTACTAATTATATCGATTTACTCTGGCTTCATATTTGGGACTCTCTCACTCCTATGGAGGAAGTGATGCGTGCTTTCGATGATTTGGTCAGGATGGGAAAAGTGCTTTATATCGGCATTTCTGACAGTCCTGCTTGGATTGTCTCCCAAGCAAACACCCTGGCCACCCTACGGGGATGGACACCCTTTATCGGACTACAAATAGAATATTCTCTCAAGGAACGCACCCCCGAACGGGAATTATTGCCTATGGCCAAAGCATTAAACATCGGTGTGACAGCTTGGAGTCCCCTGGGAGGAGGAGTTTTAACGGGAAAATATAATCAACCCAACCCCGTCGATGGTCGTTTAAGCATGACCGACCAACCTTTTCAAATTCTCGATCGCGATCTGAAAATTGCCGAGACCGTCCTAGAGATTGCCAGAGAAATCGGGAAATCACCGGCACAAGTGGCGTTAAATTGGCTCAGAAATCGCCCTAACCCTATAATTCCTATCATTGGCGCTCGAAGATTGTCCCAATTGCAGGATAATCTCGCCTGTGTGGATTTTAACCTGACTGGGGAACAGCTGCAACGACTTGATAATATCAGTGCCATTTCCCTCGGGTTTCCCCAGGAACTTTTAGCCAGTCAATTTGTTCGCGATATCCTATTAGGAGGAGTAGCGGCACAATTGGACCGATGATGGAAGTCTTTGTTTATGGAACCCTGAAACCTAAAGAGAGTAACTATTCTGCCTACTGTGCAGGAAAAGTGATCAACTCTAAAACCGCCTACACAAGGGGGCATTTATACCATCTTACCGCCCTCGGTTATCCCGGACTGACCGAGGGGGATGGCTGGGTGAAGGGAATTTTATTGACTTTTAACGCAGATTATGATATAGGGCTTTTGGATAGTTTGGAAGATTATCAACCCGGCAGAGCTGCAGAAGAAAACGAGTATCAGCGTCGCAGAATCCCTATTTATAATCTAGAGCGAGAATTAATCTGCGAAGCCTGGGGATATGTGATGACACCAGCAAAAATAGCTATCTATGGCGGTATTTGGCTTCCTTCCGGTTGGTGGACCAGTAGCGATCGAGAATAGGGATGAGGGGGCCGATTCTGTTAAGATATACAAATTAAAAGCTTAATCGTGAAAAAATTATGTATCTACTCCTAGAAGTGGCCAGTGGCAAATTCCCCGTTTATTTCGTGGCAGTTTATGTGGTCGGTTTTCTGGCTGCTGTCACCATCGGTTCGATCGCTTGGTATAATTCTAAACGTCCTGTTGGTTGGGAAGATGCCCAAAGACCGGATATTATCCCCGAAGTGAAGACAGATATAGATTCTGATTCTCGATCCTAGAAAAAGGCAGTTATCAGTTATCAGCTTCTCAAGGCAAGAGGCAAGGGGCAAAACACAGAATCTGGCAATTCTCCTACCTAAAAAGAAGGTTAGAAACTAAGCACATCAAAGCTTTTAGCTTAACAAATTAGGTTTTAGATTCAGACCTTGTTATCAGATGTGGGTTTTCAGTTCACTGATTACTGATTACTATTTACTGACAGAACTACCCATTCCCTTCCATCTTCCCTATTCTCCATTTTGCTATGAAACTAACAGCGATGTCCTTTAATATTCGCTACGATAAACCCGATCCTGATGAGCGTAATTGGCGAGTAAGAAGGGAAGCAGTAGCGGCTTTAATTGCTCACTATTCTCCCGATATAATTGGTACTCAGGAAGCTCGCGCTAATCAACTATTGGATCTACACCGTTTATTGCCAAAATACCAAAGTTTAGGTAGTGATCGCAGAGGGACAGGATTAGATGAACATTGTGCGATTTTGTATCAACCAAGTCGGTTAAAATGTTTAGAAATTTACGAATTTTGGCTATCAGAAACTCCCGATATTGTTGGCAGTATTACCGAAGCTTGGGGTAATCCTTATCCCCGCATGGTAACGGGGGCTAAATTTGGCACTCTTGAGGGGCAAACTTTGCAGTTTTATAACACCCATCTCGATTACTATAGCGACAAAGCTAAGGACTTAGGTGCTAAGTGCATACAGGAGCGTTTTTGTCAACTAGATTTAACAAAAGATTACCTGTTTTTAACGGGGGATTTTAATGTTAATTCTCAGCAATTACCCCGTCAGATTTTAACTCAACCTCTCCAGTCAGAAATTAAATTAAAGGACGCTTTAGCCGATTTGGAATTAGCGGAACAAATGAGCTTTAATAATTACACCGATACCCCTTATTTAGCCATCGATACCATTTATTATGATAACCGTTTGCAGTTAGATTGGGCAAAAGTCGATCCTTCCCGTTGGTTGAATCTTATTCCCTCCGATCATTATCCTGTAATTGCTGCTTTTACCTTGCCCTAAAAATAGATTATTTTTGTATTTAGCAAATATATAGAGGGTGAAAGCTTCAGCAGACTTTAGTAATTCAATGGTTAAATTTTTTCGGTGTTTTCAACAGGAAAAGACTCAAGAAGTGCTATTTTCGTGGCTATTATCGAGGCAATTCTGTTTATTTTCCTCCGGGGATTAGTTACCAATCATCTGTTTATTTGATTAATTCCACCCCATCTTTGCCGTCAATCTCCTGTAGATAAACTCTGACCTGTTCCTCGGCTGCGGTGGGGAGTTTTTTGCCAGTAAAATCCGGGTGAATTGGTAATTCCCGATGACCACGATCAACGAGGACTAATAAGCGGATTTTTTGCGGTCTGCCATACTCAATAATAGCATTAAAAGCGGAGCGGATTGTGCGACCTTTGTAGATAACATCATCAACTAAAATCACGGTTTTTCCCGTGACATCTAGGGGCATTTTGGTTTTAGCCGGAGTGCGGGTTTTAATGCGATCAAGATCGTCGCGATAGAAGGTAATATCGATCGCTCCCACGGGAACTTTTACCCCTTCTAAGCTCTCAATTTGACTAGCAATTAAATTAGCTAAAGGCACTCCTCGCGTGTAGATACCGATCAAAATCAAATTATTCAAATCGCCACTTTTTTCGATAACTTCGGAAGCTAAACGGGTAATGGTGCGACGAATTTCGTCAGCCGAGAGAATTTCAATTAACTGTGGGGTCATAATTTTCTAAGAAAAGGGGGGATAGGGGATAGGGAAATTTTTACAGCAATGGTCTTTTTTTACTTTTTCCTTTTTTCTTTTAAAACCATCTCTATCATTAAAGAATATAATTATTTTCACTTACCTATTTTAACTCGATCGCTCATGAGTGATGAATTATTGCAAAAATCTGCCCTAGAATTAGCCCAACTGATTCGCACTAAACAAATCTCCCCCCTAGAATTAACCCATTTATACCTCGACAGAATTGAGAAATTTGACTGTCAAATCGGTAGTTTTGTCCATGTCGCCGGGGAAAGCGCCCTAGCAACCGCCAGCATCCAAACGGAACAATTAAGTCAAATCGCCGCTACTGCCGAATTACCGCCTTTTTTTGGAGTTCCCACCGCCATTAAAGACTTAAATGCCGTCGCTGGAATGCCGGTTAGTTACGGAGTCGCCGCTTTACAGGGAAATATTGCCCAATACGACGAAGGAATCGTCACCAGAATGAAAATGGCTGGTTTTATCCTTCTGGGCAAAACTGCCACTTCCCAGTTAGGGTCCTTTCCCTACACCGAAAATCCGGGTTTTTTGCCGACTCGTAACCCCTTCAACTGCGATTATACCGCAGGAGGTTCCAGTGGTGGCGCGGCGGCGGCGGTAGCGGCGGGTTTCTGCCCGATTGCCCAGGGTTCCGATGGTGGCGGTTCCATTCGTACTCCGGCGGGTTGTTGCGGTTTGGTGGGGATAAAACCCAGTCGCGGGCGCGTTTCCTATGCCCCGGTGGGGGAATTTCAAAGCGGTATCGCCACTAACGGCACTCTTTCTAAGACGGTGGCAGATGGGGCGGCGCTGCTTACCGTGATTTCGGGCTATACGACGGGCGATCCCTACTGGCTACCCGATCCGCCCTTTTCTTTCCTAGAAGCCACTCAAAGAGGCGTAAAACCCCTTAGAATCGCTTTTGCTACTTCCATATCCCCCTTCGGCGAGGCGGCTTCCGTTTATAAAAATGCTGTCCTCGAGACGGCTAAAATTTTAGAGGGTATGGGGCATCATTTAACCGAGTATTCTCCCGATTTACAGGCGTTAATCGCTCCTTTTCGGCGTATTTGGCAAGCGGGGACGGCGGCGACGGGAATTCCCAAGGAGTTACTAAGTCCCCTTAACCAATGGTTATTAGACAATTCTGGCAGCGCGGGGGAATACCTGCAAGCGGTGCGGCAGATGCACGTTATTTCGCGGCAAATTGTGGCGATGTTTGATAATTTTGATGTCTTACTTTTGCCCATTTTCCTACATCAACCCCCCGGAATTGGTGAGTGGGAAAATTTACCACCGGAAGCAGCGGTTGATAAGATGATTCGTTGGATTGCCCCTTCCCCGATTGCTAATGCGAGTGGTTTGCCCGCGATTGCTTTACCCACAGGAGTGGATAGTCAGGGTTTACCCGTGGGAATTCAGTTAGTGGGTAAACCTGCTGATGAAATCACTTTGTTAGGTTTATCGGCACAATTAGAGGCAGCTAATCCTTTCGGTTTGATGGCTAATTTTAACTAGCAAGACTTTCGGTAAATTGGGGAATGGAAGCGATAAGTTTACGCGTGTAATCGCTTTGGGGAGAGTTGATAATTTCGTTAGCTGTACCCATTTCCTCAATTTTACCTTTATTCATCACCATAATGCGATCGCTCATAAATCTGACGACACTTAAATCGTGGGAAATAAAGATATAAGTGAGATTAAATTCCTGCTGTAATTCTTTGAGTAAATTTAAGACTTCCGCTTGTACGGAAACATCTAAAGCAGAGACAGATTCATCACAGATAATAAACTGAGGATTTAAGGCTAAAGCGCGGGCAATACACACCCTTTGTCGTTGTCCTCCCGATAATTGATGGGGATAGCGATCAAACCAATTAGGATCAAGTTTAACTCGTTCTAATAAATATTCTACTCGTTGCCGTTGCTTTTGGGAATTGCCGCCAGTATGATGAATAACCATCGGTTCTAAAATTGCTTTACCGATGGATAAACGGGGATTCAGGGAGTTGTAGGGATTCTGAAAAACTATCTGTAATTCCCGTCGCAGTAGTCTTAATTTTGGATCGCTGGGGTTTAACTTAGCGAGATTTTCTCCTCGGAAATAAATATTTCCGGAAGTAGCAGGAATTAAGCGCAGAATTGTCCTTGCTAAGGTAGATTTTCCGCAGCCCGACTCACCGACTAAACCGAGGGTTTCTCCCTGTTTAACGGCAAAACTGACCTGATCTACGGCATTAAAAAAGGTCTTTACTTGCCCGAAAACTCCCTTAACTGGAAATCTAACCGATAAATTTTCTACTGATAAAATATTCTCGTGATGTTGTAAACCTTCAATTCTGCTTTCTTCCTCCTGGAGAGTAATAAATTTAACTGCTGGTGGAGTAATTTCCTGTAAGTCAATAATCTTACCTTGAGAGTCTTTTTCCACTTGTAAAAAATCGCTGACAGTGGGCAATTTTTCGGGACGAGAGTTTAAGCGAGGACGACAGGCAAGTAAACCTTTTGTGTAGGGATGTTGGGGATAATTTAATACTTCTTCTTTTGTTCCCTGTTCGACAATTTCTCCTTGATACATCACGACAATTTGATCGGCAATTTCGTTAATAACTCCTAAATCGTGGGAGATAAAAACCATTGACATTTCTCGATCGCTTTTACACAAATCGCGTAATAATCTTAATATTTCTGCTTGGACAGTCACATCTAAAGCGGTGGTTGGTTCGTCAGCAATTAATAGAGTAGGATTACAAGAAATCGCCATGGCAATCATTACCCTTTGTAATTGTCCCCCCGATAATTCGTGAGGATAACGCTTGAGAATTGCCTCTTTTTGTTCCTGAATATAAGTTCTAATTTTTTCTCTGACATGACCCTTATTTTCTAAGGGAAAAGTTTCTATATATTTCTCCTCTAACTGTTCATCACTGGGTAATAAGCGCACTTCTTGCAGTAGAGAGATTGCTTGATTTTTTGCCTGTTCGGGGGTGACTTTTTGATGCAGTAAAATTGCTTCGGTGAGTTGAAACTCGATGTTATAGACTGGATTAAGAGAACTCATTGGTTCTTGGAAAATCATTGCCATTTCTCCCCCGCGATAATAACGAAATTCTTCCGGGGGAATAGATAATAAATCTACTACTTGCATTGACTGACCTTTTGCTGGACGAAAGCAAATTTCTCCCCGGGTAATTTTTCCCGGAGAGGGAACCAATCCCATGAGTGCGAGGGAGGTGACAGATTTTCCTGAACCCGACTCCCCCACACAACCGAGAACTTGACCTTTCTGCAAGCTAAAACTAATGTTATTAACGGCGACTGTTGTTCTTTTCTGATTGGAAAATTCAACGGTGAGATGGTGAACGTCGAGAATTTTGTTATCCATAGGTCTTTAAACAGAAAAACAGATTCGATTTACTTATAAATATAGCTTTTTCTGTTCCCAGTAGCTGGGTGCAATTAATTGGTAGATAGCTGGGGGAATCTCCCTTGCAAGGGAGAATTTTGCCAGCATTAGTGAATATTTTCGTCTCTCAGCGATCGCCATTTACCGGAGACTGGTGACTTTTTTAAAGAAAAAATTTTCTTTTCTGTCTCCCCTTTGGGATTACACTGGTAATTGAGAATAATTAGCATTTATTTTTAGCGATCGCAAGTCTTAGACAGTTTCAAAACCGTTGACTGAGGCTGACAGTAGTGCAGTTCTCACCCTTTGGCTACTTCAGTAAACTCGATGAGCTATTAAGGAATTATTATCACTCTTGAATGAAAGACCTTCATTACCTTACCTTTGGAGATAAGAAAAGCATGGACGATAAAATTAGACCTAATGCCCCAGAAAAACCAGAAAAATCGCCAAATAAAGCCCAATTTTTCCGTTGGGGTGGTACAGAGGCAGCCTCAGAACGTACTAACCCTATGGGTACTGATCTAACAGTCACCTATTCCCTCGCACAAGTGGAAATGGGAAAAACCGTCTGGTTAGTGGGATTTCAGGGGACAGGAGGGATCAATCGACTCCTAGGTATGGGATTAAACCCCGGCATTCAATTACAGGTAATTAGCTCCCAACCGAGGGGATCAGTTTTAATTGGCATTCAAGACAATCGTATCGGTATCGGGGCAGAAATGGCCGAAAAAATCCTCGTTAGTGACATTCAACCGAAAAAACTGGAACCCAAAAAAGACCTACCTGAAGTAAGAACATTTCTGCGGGAGATACCCATAGGAAAAGCGGGTAAAGTTGTCGGTTATGACCGAGCATTGCGCGGATACAAAGGAAAATTGTTATCAATGGGATTAACTCCGGGGACAGAGTTTACCGTTATTCGCGTCGCACCTTTGGGGGATCCCGTCGAGATTCGAGTGCGGGGATTTCATCTCAGTCTGCGTAAACAGGAGGCAGACACTTTAATCGTCGAAGAAATAGACCCAGAAAGCAAAATTTAATCATCTAAGCCTATTCGTCACTCAATATCCTAAATTATGGTCAAACCCATTATCGCCTTAATCGGCAATCCTAACTGTGGCAAAACTACCCTTTTTAATGCTCTCACAGGATCCAATCAACGGACCGGCAACTGGCCGGGAGTAACAGTCGATCGCAAAGAGGGAAGATTTCAAGTTAACGGGGAAGATATCACCCTTGTGGATTTACCCGGAGTCTATTCCCTCGATGTGGAAGAAGGGGAGACAGGAATGGATGAATTAGTCGCTAGGGACTATCTACTGTCAGGAGAAGCGGATTTAGTGATTAATATCGTCGATGCTGCCAATTTAGAGCGTAATCTCTACCTGACTACCCAAATCATGGAGATGCGTTTACCGATGTTGATTGCCCTGAATATGATGGATGTGGCCAAAACTAGGGGTATTGTGGTTAATCCGCAACTCTTAAGCGTTCGCATGGATGCAATTGTCGTCCCGATTAGTGCGGTTAAAGGGGAGGGAATCGGAGAATTAAAGCAAAAAATTGGGGAATTAGTCAGTAATATTAGCCATACTGCCGCTTATGTCGCTTATCCTGCGGTAATTGAGGAAGCTCTTAACGAGATTGTTGCCTACATTAACGACCATAGCAGTAAAAGGATCGTTGAGCCAAGATGGACCGCTTTAAATCTACTGCAATACGAGGATCGCATCGTCCCAGAATTGCGCTCCCAGGAACTATTAAGCATTATCGTCAAGCATAGACGACAAATACACCAAGTTTTAGGGGAAGACCTTGATATTTTAATTGCTGATACTCGTTATGGCTTTATTCAACAAGTTACCCAGGGAGCCACTCAACGGACTGGACAGATAAATGATACCATGTCCGATCGCCTTGATCGGATTGTTCTCGATCGCTGGTTAGGAATTCCGATATTTTTGGGCGTAATGTACCTAATGTTCTTGTTTACCATCAATGTTAGTGCTGCCTTTATCGATTTCTTCGATTTAACTGCCCAGACTATCTTTGTCGATGGTTTTGCCCAAGTTTTACAAACAATCCATACCCCGGGTTGGCTAATTGCTCTGCTCGCTGATGGAGCGGGGGGAGGTGTGCAAACCGTCGCCACTTTTATCCCCGTAATTGGCTTTATGTTCCTCTTTTTGTCAATTTTAGAGGATTCCGGCTATATGGCCCGGGCAGCCTTCGTCATGGACCGATTGATGCGTTTGGTGGGATTGCCGGGTAAATCCTTTGTTCCCATGCTAGTGGGATTTGGTTGCACTGTGCCAGCAATTATGGCCACCAGGACCCTAGAAAATTCTCGCGATCGTTTAATGACGATTATGATGAACCCTTTTATGTCCTGTGGGGCCAGATTACCTGTTTATGCCCTATTTGCGGCGGCTTTTTTCCCCGTAGGTGGTCAAAATATCGTTTTTGGTCTTTATATCTTAGGAATTCTCGCCGCTATTTTGACGGGATTGGTGATGAAAAAAACCCTACTCAAGGGAGAAGTCAGTCACTTTATTATGGAATTGCCTCCCTATCATCTACCGCGTCTGAAAGGGGTTTTAATTCGCACTTGGGAACGTCTGCAAGCGTTTTTATGGAAAGCTGGACGAGTTATCGTTTTAATGGTGATGATTTTGGGACTACTCAACTCCCTTAGTTTTGATGGTTCTTTTGGTAATCAAGACAGCGAGCGATCGGTTTTAAGTGCTACCAGTAAAGCTGTAACTCCTATTTTCTCACCCATGGGACTAGAACCGGAAAATTGGCCGGCAACAGTGGGAATTTTTACGGGAGTTTTTGCCAAAGAAGCAATGGTAGGGACATTAAACTCGATTTACAGCCAACTAGCAGGGGAAGATCACCCTAATAAGGGGGCAGCGGTGGCAAAATTCGACTTTTGGGGGCAAATTCAGGAAGCTATCGCCACTATTCCCGCCAATTTAGCGGAATTACCCAATCAATTACTTGATCCCTTGGGTTTAAATATTGGTGATTTGCAAGATCAAAAAACGGCTGCCGAGAAGCAAGAAGTAGATTTAGGAATCTTTGGGGCAATGGTGAAAAGATTTGATGGTCAAGCGGGTGCTTTTGCCTATCTATTGTTTGTTCTGCTCTATTTTCCCTGTGTTTCGGCCACATCGGCAGTATATCGCGAAACTAATGCCGGTTGGACTGCTTTTATTGCCCTCTGGACCACAGGAATGGCCTATATTGTTGCCACTTCCTTCTATCAAATCGCCACTTTTTCTCGACATCCGGGATTCTCCCTCTTTTGGATAGTCTTGATGGGTTTAACCGTAGTCGGGGTTTTATTCACCTTAAAAAATCTCCGTCCCCGAAAAATCAACCGTCCGGCAATTTAAAAGTAGGGTGGGTTAGGCGACAAAAAGCTAGGCAACTAACAAATTATTTAGATTCGCCGTAACCCACCGCAATCAAGCAACTTTTCTCGATTTTTTTCGCTTATAAACCATGATTTTAATCGATATACAGGCTTATCTTGCCAAAAATCAGAAAGCATCTCTGGCTGACTTATCCACACACTTTCGGATGTCAGCGGATGCCTTAAGTCCCATGCTCGATCGCTTGCTAAAAAAAGGGCGAATTCGTCTGATTTCCCTAGAAAAATGCGGAGGATGCAGCCGTTGTTCCCCAGAATCTATGGCTTTTTACGAATGGATTGAAGGCAATTCCACAGGGACAAACAGATAAAAGTTCACCACTACAGAAGTGATCTCACCATTAAGATAACTGCTGTATTACCAGTCGCTTTCAACTGGGATAGTTAATTTCTGGCGAGGAACCAAAGTCACTCAACCGCAGAACCTCAAGGTTGTATAATCTTTAAGAGTTATTAAGCTTTGTATCAGTTTGCCCAGCAGCATTTAATGAATATACTTTTGCTGACATCATCTTTAGGTTTACTCCTAGCGATCGCTATCGTCGTCTATTTTGTTTCCTCTCGCAAGTACCAATCGTCGGACTCGGTGGCCAATTCCTACGACCAATGGACCCAGGACGGGATTTTAGAATATTATTGGGGCGAACACATCCATTTAGGTCACTACGGTTCCCCACCAGAAAAAAAAGACTTTCTACAGGCAAAAGCTGACTTTGTGGCGGAAATGGTCTCTTGGGGAGGTTTGGATAAACTACCCACTGGTGCAACTCTCCTCGATGTCGGTTGTGGTATTGGTGGGAGCAGTCGCATTCTGGCCCGCGACTACGGATTTGCCGTTACCGGTGTCACCATTAGTCCCAAACAAGTGGCACGGGCCAAAGAACTAACACCCCCAGATGTAAATGCTCGCTTTTTGGTCGATGATGCCATGGCCCTTTCTTTTCCCGACGAGAGTTTTGATGTGGTCTGGTCAATTGAAGCCGGTCCCCATATGCCGGACAAAGCCGTTTTTGCTCAGGAATTACTGCGAGTTCTCAAACCAGGGGGAGTCCTAGTGGTAGCGGACTGGAATCAGCGAGATGACCGTCAAAAACCGCTCAATTTCTGGGAAAGTCCTGTAATGCGCCAACTTTTGGATCAGTGGTCTCACCCCGCTTTTGCCAGTATCGAAGGTTTTGCCGAACAGTTAGCGGCCACGGGATTGGTGGATGGGGAAGTGGTGACTGCTGACTGGACAAAAGCCACTCTACCCTCTTGGATTGATACCATTTGGCAGGGGGTGATTCGTCCCCAAGGTTGGTGGCAATTTGGTCTAACTGGGTTGCTTAAATCCGTCCGAGAAGTGCCGACAATTCTGCTGATGCGTTTGGCCTTTGGTACGGGTTTATGTCGTTTTGGGATGTTCCGCGCTGTTCGCGCTCAATCCCATCTGCAAGCAAGTCAGCAAGAGTCTCTTACCTCAGTTATCTAGCTGGTTATAATTAAATTGAAGATAAATCCCCCCTTGATCCCCCTTGATAAGGGGGGTGTCTGATAATTTTTAACACCTACCTACTTAAATTAATCTTTAATATTTAATTAATCTCTGAAAGATTAATAAGGTACGGTTCTAAACTCCACGCAATTATTACTGGGATTATAGAGAGTGTAAACTGCTTTATTTAATTCTTTACCAACGCTACCAACCCCAATTAAACGCTTATCTTGAATCGTCAAAGTTTGGCTTGGTTGCCGTTTATCTAAAGTAGTAACAGTGCTGGTTAAATTAGCGGACTGTAAAGAATAATCAAAAACTTTTCCCGCACGACCACAAAATAGATTATTAACTCCCACCCGTTGCAGTCGATCTAAAATTTGCCATGGGGGAGTATCGGGGGTTAATTCTTCACTAACACTGACACTACTGCCATGAATTAATAAACAATCCAACTCGACAAAACCAAAATCGAGATTTCGTAACCATTGCACCGTTTCTAAAGAAACTGCATCCCAGAGTTGTTTAGTGCTATCAATTCCATGTTTATGGATTAATTCCGTCGGTTCTCCTGTGGCTCCTAAACTGTGTAAAATTAAACATTGTTCTTCCCACCATCCCCGACAAACCTGCGGATATAAGTTATTTTTAGTGGGATAACGTATTTGTTCTACTAGCATTTCACTATCGGGATTAACACCGATAAAATCTCCTAAAATATATAAATTTTCTACAGTAACTGACCGTTGCTGAATATCTTCCAAGACCGCTTGATAGGCTGGTAAATTGCCTTGAATACCGCTTAAAATCGCCCACATAATTTCTTGATTTATCACAAATTAACGTTCGCAAACATGAGTCGGATCATCGGCTTTTTCCGCATATTCTAGACCCTTAGCCAATCGCCAAGCGAAAATAGGAGGTAAACCCGATGCTAAAATAGCCTGACAGGTTTCCTGATAGTTATAGGCCACTTCTCGCAGTTGTACCGCTGCCGTTTCTCGATCGTAAATCACATAGGTGGCATTTGGACGACCGTGACGCGGTTCTCCCACCGATCCCACGTTGATGATACGTTTAACCGGTGTGGTAAATTGCCGCGACTGTTCCCCATCGGGTTGATACACTTTTATTTGCAAGCTTCCCGCGTCGAGAGTGCGAATATAGGGGATGTGGGTATGTCCACAGAATAAAACCTCTGTATCTACCGATAAAACCCGTTCTAAAGCCGTAAAAGCGTCCATTTCGGCTAAAAGATACTCATGGTTACTTTGGGGACTACCATGGACAAAACAGAGGTGATCTAGCTTAAAAATTTCGGGCAGTTTTGACAAATAATTACGGTTTTCTGGGGTGATTATTTGATTTGTCCACTCATGAGCTAATCTACCGCGTTTTTCTGCTAAAAGCGACGGATAACTGCATTCACAGGCATTTAATCCCTCAACGATATCCTCATCCCAACACCCTTGTACCGTGGTAATCCCCAGTTGACGGATTTTTTCCACCACTTGGTTAGGATGGGGTCCATACCCAACCAAATCCCCTAAACAGTAGATTTCTTGACAACCCTGTTGGTCTAAATCTTGCAAAACAGCATTAAAAGCGGGCATATTGCCATGAATACAGGATAAAACGGCTATTTTCATCAGATTAACTCCATTTCTGGCTCTAAAGATTCTTGAAATTGTTGTTGATAATAAAAAAGTGCCTCATCGGACAGACAACAATCACTCAGGGTATCGGCAATTGTCGGTTTATCGAGATTGCGACCGACGATTTCAATCCCACTAAAGCGATTCGGTCTCCCATCGAGATTTAAGGGGAAATTTAAGCTTTGAAAGTCTTTTTCTGGCCATTCATCCATAAATTCCCCATAAATACACTGACCATCAATGATATCGAAGATACTTTTAACCCGCAGCACTTCCCCATAGGCCCCTTGGGTTAATTCTGTCCAAAAGGTGGTTAAACTGGAAAAATCGAGGATTTCTCCCGTTAAAACGGCTCTATAAATCTGTATTTCCCGTTTTTTTAACCATTGATCACCTTTTATGGTTGTTTTGACGGGACTGATGACTATTTCATCGACGGGAACCTGTCCTTCGGGGATTTCTTCGTCTGGAGACGTAATCGCTACCCGATGACAATTGAGGGGTTTTAGAAAGCTTTCGAGGGATTGCGTGTCTAAATGCCACGGCACTTCCATATAGACCGTGTTTTCGACGGATAAACTGCTCAAAAGGTCTTCTTCTTCCCTAGAAACACAGGACAACTGGGGAAAGTCACTCTGTAAAGTGAGATGATCAATGGGAAAAGTTTCCGTCTGGGGACTAAAATATAGACTTGGCTGCTTGCTTTGGGCGATTTGTTGGCGAATCCAATGGGTTTTTCCCGCAGCTATACCCCCCGTCACCACGATAATCATTTTGCTCCTTCTTTATTGTGGTAATGATAATCATTCTAGCATAAGTCAGATTGGGGCAAGTAATCTTCCTTAAACCAATCCTCTAGACTTAGTAAGGTTATTTTGGGAAAAATTGGCGGTTTCTTGGGATATTAATCATGGTTATGGCTCTTTTCTCTAGGATACCATTGGCTTTGTCCATCGGGTAAATCAACTAAGATAATTCCCCTCGTTTTTAATTGTTCCCTTAATCGATCGCCGCTTCCGTAAAGTGCAAGGGTTTGCGATAATGAACTTAGAGAACAAAGAGATGTAAAACCATGGGATCGAGGGTTCGTTAAATTTTAAAGTTTTTATCCATAAATTATTCATAAGTAGCTGGTTATAATTAAATTAAAAATGGATTTTAGGTTCGATCCCCCCTGCCCCCCTTGATAAGGGGGGTGCCGATCCCCCCTGCCCCCCTTGATAAGGGGGGTGCCGATCCCCCCTGCCCCCCTTGATAAGGGGGGTGCCGATAGGCGGGGGGATCCCCCCTTTAATCCCCCCTTAATAAGGGGGGTGTCTGAAAACTTTTAACACCTACCTACTTAGTTTGTGCTTTTTAATTTTTTGAGAACTAGCCAAGCATTCGTTTAGTTGTGTCAAGATTTCCTCTTTATTTAAATTTCTGCCGATAAAAACTAACTGATTCTGAGGAGATGTATCCCATTCTACCGCTTGCAGATCGTAACGAAGACCGCTCAATTGAAAAATATGTTTTAAATCGCTTTGTTGAAACCAGAGAATACCTTTAGCTCGAAAAACATTTACTGGAATTTTTTCCGTGAGAAAAGGTTCAAATTTATCTAGATTAAATGGTTTATCGCTAACAAAGGAGACAAAATTAAAGTCTTCAGGAGATTGATTATCAATGGAGATTGGGCGATTTTTTTGAAAGTCTCTCAACTGGACTTTATACAATTCTTCTTTAGTTAAACCTAGATCTAACAATAAACCCAAAGGAACCTGACCATAACTACTTTTTAGGAGTCTTATACCCTCTTTTTCTCGACGAATAAACTTTTCTAAATCATCTAATTTCTTGGGACTGACTCGATCTATTTTATTGAGAATTACCACGTCACCATAACGAATTTGACTAAGGGCAATATTACTATCAAAATGATCGGCAGTAAAGGTTTCAGAATCCACGAGGGTAATAATAGAATCTAAGCGAGTCAGATATTTTAATTCCGTGGCCAGGAAAGTGAGGATAATTGGCAAAGGATCGGCTAATCCTGTGGTTTCAATGATTAGATAGTCCACGGGTATTTCTTTTTCTAAGACCTGATAGACTGTCTCAATTAAACTATCATTAATCGTACAACAAATACAGCCATTACTCAATTCTACCATATCTTCATCGATGGAAACAAGCAATTGAGAATCAATATTAATATCCCCAAACTCATTGACTAATACGGCAACTTTTAACCCTTCTTTATTGTCAAGAATATGATTTAGTAAGGTAGTTTTTCCACTCCCTAAAAAACCAGTAATGATCGTCACAGGCATTCCCGATTTAGGCAAGCAAGGGAGGGAATCGGAGAGAGGAATTATCAAAGAACTCACGGCAGCTAACCCACTTTTAAGTTAATTAATTGGCAGAAAATAGGCTTTTCTCAACCCTGTTAAATTCGCCTGGAAGGGATCGATATCCACTATTGCCGGTTTATACAAAAGCTTCAGAGATTAGTTTTAGATAGGATCGCCGTTTGCATTTTTTCTAATAAATCTGCCAGCGTCATCGAACCTAAATCACCCCCTTGTCGAGTGCGAACACTTAGAGTTTTACTGCTAACTTCTCGTTTTCCAATCACAGCTAAGACAGGGATTTTTTCTAGTTCTCCTGTACGAATTTGTTTACCTAAACGCTCACCACTTTTATCGATTTCCACTCGATAACCAGCTTGTTTTAACTGCACTGCTACCTCTAAAGCATAATGCTGCTGTTCATCACTAACGGGTAATAAACGGACTTGAATAGGTGCTAACCAGAGAGGAAAATCTCCCGCATAATTCTCGATTAAAATACCAAAAAATCTTTCCAAAGAGCCAAAAATAGCTCGATGAATCATAATCGGTCTTTCGCGACTACCATCCCTAGCGACATATTGCATATCAAAGCGTTCTGGCAAGTTAAAATCGACCTGAATCGTGGAACATTGCCACATTCTACCGATCGCATCTTGAATTTTTATATCAATTTTCGGACCATAAAAAGCCCCACCTCCCTGATCCTCAATATAATCCCACTTTTTAGCATTTAATGCCTCAATTAAAGCTGCAGTTGCCAATTCCCAAACACTATCGCTACCCACGGATTTACTGGGACGAGTCGATAAATTTACCTGATAATTAGTAAAGCCAAAATCGGAGAGAATTTTCTCGGTTAAATTTAAAACTCCTAGAATCTCTGCGGCAATTTGTTCGGGCAAACAAAAAATATGAGCATCATCTTGGGTAAAACCTCGCACCCGCATTAATCCGTGTAAAACCCCCGATCGCTCGTAACGATAAACTGTGCCTAATTCTGCCCATCTGAGGGGAAATTCTCGATAGGAATGCAGGTCATTTTGATAGGTTAAAACATGAAAAGGACAATTCATCGGCTTTATTTGATAGCTTTGCTGTTCTAACTCGATCGCCTCAAACATATTGTCGCGATAAAAGTCCCAATGTCCGGAAGTTTTCCACAGATCTAAATTAGCTAGATGGGGAGTATAAAGAAATTGATAACCCGCTTCTAAATGAGCTTGGCGCCAATAATCTTCGATTAAATAACGCATTGTTGCACCCCGGGGATGCCAAAAAACTAAACCGCCACCGGCATCTTCTTGGATGCTAAATAATTTTAATTGTTGTCCCAATTTGCGATGATCTCGTCGCTGCGCTTCTTCTTTTTGTTGGAGATAATTTTGTAATTCTGCGGGGGTTTGCCAAGCTGTGCCGTAAATTCGCTGTAATTGCGGCTGTTTTTCATCTCCTTGCCAATAAGCACCCGCTACACTTTCCAAGACGAAAGCATCTGGGTTAATTTCCCCCGTCGAGTTGAGATGGGGTCCCGCACACAGATCCCACCAAAATTCTTCCGGGGGAGAAACAGCGCCATCAATTAACGAGGGTTCTCGATCGCTCCGTCCTGCGTCCGGACTACCGATAAAATAACGGGTAATGGTTTCATCTGGGGGAATTCTCTCTAAAATTAACTTTTTGTAGGGTTGATTAAGGCGCTCGATTTCTGCGGCAATTTCGCTTCTTTCCAGCACTTCTCGGATAATTGGCAGGTTTTTCCCGATAATTCGCCCCATTTCTGCCGCTATTTTCTCCAAATCTTCGGGGGTAAAGGGTGTTGGGCGATCGAAATCGTAGTAGAATCCCGTTTCTGTCCAGGGACCAATAGCGACTTTGGTTTCAGGAAAGATAGTTTGTACGGCCATCGCTAAGACGTGGGCGCAAGTATGGCGTATTTTTACGATTTTTTGCGAATCTTCTTCGATAACGGGGCTTTCTGCTAGGGGATACTCAATCTGATTGACCATTGCCAGTTAAAGTGATAATGATTATCATTATAGCAAAGGAGGGCTGATGTCTGAGAGAAAAATGCGCTCAAATCCTCTAGCGGCAAGCTCAACGCTGATAGCTTACCGCTCAAACTGGAAGTCTCCCTACTTTAAAAAGCAGGTATTACCGATGATATTCTCAACTTAACAGCCAGAATCCAGGTTATGATGACGAGAAAAGAAACTGAGAAAACAGGTTTCTTCAAGAAACCCATTTTCTGATTTTCCTGAATTTCTCGCTCAAAATCCCGACAATCGAGCGCCTCTTCCGAAAAAGCGCGCATTGGATGCACCGCACATTTCAAGCGATAATCTCCGGTACAAAAAACACAGCGACTACAGGGAATTCGATGCAGCTTTTGCAACTGCCGGCGCCCTTGGGCAACAGCAAGAAAAAGAGCAGTAAAAAAGAACAGCAGCGTTATCCAGATTGCGATCGGACAAAAGAGCGGTATTAGCCTTAACATAAATCTCGATTTTTGTCAATTAAGGAATAATTACAGTTTGCTCAGAAAGAAATTCCTGTGGAACTAGAGATCGCCAGAAACTAAAAATCTCTTGACTGACGCTGTAGGGGTGGGAATAGTGGAAAAAATAACGCCCTTTGTGACAACTCCAAATGCGATCGCCTGACTTTAACCAGGGTTGCCATCCCTGCAATAAATGCCGATCGATAATCGTATCGATATCTCCCCCACAGACTAACAGGGGTACGGGAACTGTCCCTGGGGCGAAATGGGCATTCTGATAGAGATTATGGGGAGAAAGGGACAATAATAAATCCTGTTCCAAGAGATAGCGATATTCTTGGGTTAAAGCGCAGGATTGATGACCAAAAAGATTCTGAACCGATTGATTTAGCAGAGTTTGACGAGAACAAGGCAGTAATTTTGATAGCACATAATAATGAGCTTGCCAATCGATCGCCGGATAGACTCCCACAGAGAGCAAAGTTAAGGATTTCACCCTTTCTGGATAACGACGCGCATACAGTAATCCTACTAATCCCCCCGTGCCGTGGCCGACTAAATGCAGCGGTCGATCGCATTGTTTCAGGTAATCTTGTAGTAAGACCAAGGCGATATCAAGGGAAGCTGGCTCATCAACAGATTGACAGTATTGCCACTCAGCGATCGCAACTTCCCTGGCTAAACAATCCAACACCGGGCGATCAAAACGGCGAAAACTGGGGTTAACATTAATCCAAACTGCATCAGGTAATCGAGACATAATAATCAAGGATATAGGGGATTTTTCAGTGATCAGTAAACAGTAATCAGTAATTGGTGAAAAGAAAGCTGCGAACTAGCCACTTAATACTATTCACTGATAACTGATAACTGATAACTGGTAACTGATAACTGATAACTGATAACTGATTGATAGCTAACTAAACGCCAAATTCGCCCTTAAGTCCCGCGACCCAAGTTTTGATCCGTTGTTCAGTTAAATCGGATTGGTTGTCTTCATCGAGGGCTAAACCGACAAATTTGCCATTTTTTAGGGCTTTCGACTCGTTAAAATCGTAACCTTCTGTCGGCCAGTAACCGACAGTTTTACCCCCCAGGGAGGCGATTTTTTCTTCCAGTATCCCCAGAGCATCTTGAAAGTTATCCGCATAACCGATTTGATCCCCCATCCCGAAATAAGCGACCTTTTTGGAGACGAAATCAATGTCATCCAATTCATCGTAAAAACCCGCCCAATCGCTTTGTAATTCGCCGATATTCCAGGTGGGACAACCGATAATCAGGGCATCGTAGGGGGCAAAATCCTCGGTAGAAGCGGAGGAGATATCGTGTAATTCTACAATTGCCTCACCTCCAAATTCTTTCTGAATCATTTCCGCTACCGTTTCGGTTTTGCCGGTTTGCGTGCCAAAAAATAAGCCAATTTTTGCCATAAAATTTGTCCTTGTTGCGAAATAAGTGAGTTTAACTCTTAATTCTCCTTGATAGGGAATAAAGCCCCTGATTACAGTTTTCTCTCTCTGAAACTGGCATTTCCTGCCGGCAAGAACTACAGTACCAATAAGAGCGAGAGCGTCCAATGTGATGCAGCAATTTGGTGTTACAACAGGTACAGTAAGGCATAAGGGACAGTTAGAAAGATTGATCAGCGGGGAAAATTAGGAAAATCGATAATTTATCCTAATCTTCCTTGAAAAAACTAGGCTTCTATCGCATTTAAGGCTTTTTCTACTCGTTTAAAGTCAAAACCCATCGCGCGTAAAGCGTGCCAGAGATGACCTTGTAAAAAGAAGAAAGCGAGGAAAAAGTGGGCATTAGCTAACCAACAGCGCGCCGTATGTACTCCAAAGGGCAATTTCACCGTGTCGGCAAAGTAGGGAGCAATTCCTAACTTCACTTCTAAAATTGGCCCGTAAAATTCGACTGGATAAGCGAGGGTATTTACCCCACAGAAATAGGCGGCCACGAAACCAGCTAGGGCAATTCCGCCCAAAGAATAGGATAAAATGGCTTCTCCAGAGAAAATCAGCACATTTCTCGCCCATTTGAGCGGGGGAACGATAATATGCCAGATACCGCCCCCAATTAACATTAAACCGACGTAGATATGACCACCGACTAAATCTTCGAGATTGTCCACAGTAGCGAAGTGGGTTTGATAGCCATAGATAACCCAAGGATCGAGGGTTGGTTCACTAACGACTCGGACAGCGCCGATAGTTGCGTCGTATAATCCCCCCCAGTACATAGCTTTGGCCGCTAATAATAATGCAGCTATACCTAAAAAGAGCAGGTGATGACCGAGAATAACTCCTAATTGTCGGGGTTCACTCCAATCGAAATGGAATTTTTTCCCCGGACCAGAGGAATCTTTCAGGGTTTCTGGGACTCTTAACAGGTGAAATAAGGCTCCTGCTCCCAAAACTGCCGAAGAAATCAGATGAATTGAGCCAATCACGAAAAAGGGATAGATATCGATGATTTGCCCCTTTTCTCCGACTCCAAAGCCTAAAGTGGCCAGGTGCGGCAGTAAAATTAAGCCCTGTTCTGCCATGGCTATATCGGGGCGATACTGGGAAATTTCAAATAAGGTGAAGGCTCCTGCCCAAAAAGCGATTAAAGCAGCTTGGGCAACGTGGGCAACGATAAATAAGCCTGATTTATCGGCAAAACGGGCATTTCCTGCCCACCAGTCGTACTTGATCTGAGGATTGTCGTAGGTCTGCATGGCATCTTTTAACGAAAATAGAACCAAGCTTATTGATAATAATATGCAATAAGCTTTAAGTCTTAGTCTAGAATAATTCTCAATAAAGTCAAGTTAAGAATTGTTACAGTTGCTCGGTATACTTTAATACATTAGTATTTTTAGCCGGTTTAGCCTTTGAAAATCAAGGCTTTTCAGCATGAATCTTGGATCGCAGCTAGAGTAATCTTCTCAAATAATTGAGAATAATTATTAATTAATTTTTTCTAAAAAAGGCCTAGAATAGGGTCAGGCAGAATGATCCGAGGCTGTGAGGCAGGAGTTTCAGGCTTTGTTGCCCCCTTTTCTTGTACCAGTTTATGTACTGCAAGAAGGATAATGCAAGGTTTTTGAAGGTTCCAATCCTATTTTCGCAGCATGAACATCGGATTTTAACAGGTCAAAAGCCTTATCTAAAAAGGGTTTTACCATTATTCAGCAAACCCTAATTACTTCCTCAGCAGTTCTTCGGCATTTTGCAGGATTTCGAGGACTTGTTCGGCACTAATCAAGCGTTTTAGCACCACTTGCCCGATAGTGGAGACAGCATCGGCAATTTCTGCACTCTTGGGGGCAACTTCCACCATAATCACAGCTTCTTCCACCTTATAAAGCCATAAAACCTGTTCTCCCTCTAAAATACCGATATTTAATCGCTCTGTCTGTGGTGGTCGTCGCCAACTACTCGCATTGTCCCACAAACCACCAAATTCCCACACCCGTCCTATTGTCCAACCTGCCGTTAAGAAAAAATATTTCACTTTGTTACTCAATCTAGAATCAATCTCTAGCTTTCTGGCTTAATTGGTTTTCAGCCGTCAAATTTTATCAAAAAACTGCTAACGTCCCGTTAATTTCACCACCCCAATGCCCCCAAAGTATAGACCCAAGACCGCCCCTGCTAACAGGGATTGGGTGAGAGGATCTGTGGAAGGGGTTAAAATCGCGCCTAAAATCACCGCCCCCAAAACCACGAAACGCCACCCCGATAACATCGTTTGTGAGGAAATAATGCCTAAAAAGCTCAAAATCAATTGAATAACGGGAATTTGAAAGGCGATGCCGGTACTAAACAGTAAAAGTAAGACAAATTCAAAATAGCGCTCGATCGACCAAGCTTGTTCGACCACTTCCGCCCCATAACTGACAAAAAAGTTTAAAGCGGCGGGAATCAGGGCAATATAGGCAAAAAATAAACCAGCAAAAAATAAAACACTCGATCCTAACACTACCGGGACAATTAAACGCCGTTCGCGACGGGTTAACCCCGGCAGCACAAAGAGGATAATTTGTAAGAGAATGACCGGACTAGCCACCAGTATGCCGCTATATCCAGCTACTTTTAGGGAGACGAAAAAAAATTCTCCCGGGGCCAACTGCAAAAATTTTACCCCTTGGGCGGGGACTTCCAGCACTTGTACTAGGGGTTTAACGAAGATAAAACATCCCACCGCACCCACAGCCACGGCAATTAAACTATAAAAAATCCGGCGCCGCAACTCCTCCAAGTGGTCAAATAAGGACATTTCCACTTCTCCTGGCAATTCGTCGAGAAATTCGGTACTGTCTGGGGGCGGGGTTTTTACTTCTGTCGATGACATGGCTTTCGCTTGATCGTTCTCTACTCAAGCCTTTATCCTAGCATTGTTGACCCTTAGCCTTGAATCAGTTATCAGAATTCAGGAGTCGGGAGATTATTTTTAGGACTTATACCAAATTTCTAAATCCATGACAGACATCCACGCTCGAATGCTTGCCAAGCTTGCATTCGTTGTGACGCAAATAAAGAAAAATGGTATTAGAGGAGAGCATCTCACCTTTGTAACCCATATTCCGTACTGGTTAAGAGGAGGTAAAAAATAAACTCAGAAATAGCGACGGAATAGCTACAATCAAATCAACCAGTCACTCACCTGACAATGACTCAACTAACCGTTAAAAATCTCGACCATTTAGGCATCATCGCCGCTATCATTGATGAGCTAGGTATTGTGGACTATATGAATCAACAACTTGGAGAAAAAGACACCACCCACTCACTTAGGAAATCACCATGGAACTTTATCAACGAATAGCCGATTTTTATGACTCCTCTAGTGGACTATGGGAAAGGATTTGGGGCGAACATATGCACCATGGTTACTACGGTCGCGGCGGCAAGATTAAACTCGATCGCCGTCAGGCACAAATTGATTTAATAGAAGAATTATTAACTTGGGGTGGTGTCACCGGCGCTAATCAGATTCTCGATGTCGGTTGTGGTATTGGTGGCAGTAGTCTTTATCTGGCCGAAAAATTTCACAGCCAAGGAGTGGGGATTACCTTATCCCCGGTACAAGCCGCTAGAGCCAGCCAAAGAGCGCAAGAGTTCAATTTAGAAGAACAAGTGAGTTTTTGCGTGGCTGATGCCCTAAAAACCCCCTTTCCTGAGAATAATTTTGATCTGGTCTGGTCTTTGGAAAGTGGCGAACATATGCCCGATAAAAGGCAATTTCTGCGGGAATGTTATCGGGTTTTGCAGCCCGGGGGGACTTTTTTGATGGCTACTTGGTGTCATCGTCCCACCACTTCCCTGGCCGGTAATTTAACGGAAGGAGAGATTAAACTATTAAACGAGATTTATCAGGTTTATTGTCTGCCCTATGTGATTTCTTTGCCAGAATACGCCGATATTGCCGGTGACATTGGCTTTCAAGACCTAAAAACCGATGATTGGTCCCTATCGGTGGCGGCCTTTTGGGATGTGGTGATTGACTCGGCCCTAACCCCAGATGCGATCGCAGGTTTGTTAGCCAGCGGTTACACTACTATCCAAGGGGCTTTATCTTTAGGGTTAATGCGGCGCGGTTACGAGTCGGGTTTAATTCGTTTTGGCTTACTGCAAGGGAAAAAATAAAGGCTGATCTCTCCATTTCTTTTTAACAAAACTTAACAATTATTGGCAAAATTTTGCTTGCTTTTCTGGGGAGATTTTGAGATAATATTTCTAAAAGATTTTATTCATAATGGAAACATTGACAATTATCTAAATTGGCACAGATTCCCATTATAAAAAAAGCATAACGCAAACCGCCGCCTAAGTCAAGCCCTTTCCCATACTTATGGGTGCGAATTTCCATAAATCAAAAAAAAGGCTTTGGTGGGGGGCAGTGATCAGGTAGAACTGGGGAACGAGATAATCTTCAAGCAAGATTCTGTATTTCTAAAATTCTACACTTAGGTTTTCCTAAAATGGCTCAGGGCAGATTTGAACTGCCGACCTTGGGCTTATGAGTCCCCTGCTCTGACCAACTGAGCTACTAAGCCGTTGTTTACACAGTTACCAATCATAACACATAATCACCCAATTGCACAAGAGCAAAAAAGGGAAGATTTTTTCTTCCCTTTGGGGGCATCTTTAACGTCTGCCTGGCAGGAAAGCCATGGGATTAACTGCTCCCCGGCCGGAGGGGTGAACCTCGAAATGTAGGTGGGGGCCGGTGCTAAAGCCACTGCTGCCCATCTGGGCGATCGGTTCGCCTTGCTGAACAGTTTGGCCGCGACGCACCAGCAGACGGCTGTTATGGGCATAGAGAGTGGTGCTACCATCGGGGTGACGAAGTTTCACCAGATTGCCATAGCCGCCCGAATTCCAACCGGAGGCGATTACTTCACCGGCTGCCGCCGCCACAATCGGGGTCCCCACTGGACCGGCGATATCGATGCCGCGATGAGGTCTGCCCCAGCGCCAACCGAAACCGGAGGTTAATACACCTCTAGTGGGCCAAATAAAGCCGGTAAAAATCGGGGCGGGGTTAGGTAAATGCTCATCGGGATTAGTGAGGGGAGGAAGGGAAGGTTCTACGGTTTCGCCGACGGGAATTCGGAGGCGGTCATTATATTCTTCCACATTGGTAGGAGCCGAACCGATAATCTGGGGGGGGGTGCTTTGGTTAGAACGAGAACGAAGGGCTGTCCATTGGGGATTAGGGGTTATTTGCCGATCATCGGGGGTTTCTGCGGGATTATCGACGGGAATAGCGATACTTTTCTGGGTTTCCGAAAGGTTAGTTTCCCGCAGATTAGCCACCTCTTGGCGCAATCTTTCCCGATAGCTGCCGGTGATATTTTCGGGAAATTCTTCCGTCCCCGTGGTGGCGGTGGCGGCTGGCAAATTTTGCCGATTGCTGGGGTTAAAAGACAACCTAGTGCGATCGCCGTCCAAAGGGGTAAGATTTTGATTAACTCTAGCGTTGGCAGAGCGATCAGGAACCACTAGGGTTTGATTAACTTTAATCCGGTTGGGGTTGTCAATGCCGTTTTCCCTAGCTAATTCGGCGGGGGTGATGCCGAGAGCGCGAGCGATCGTGTTTAAGGTATCCCCTGGCCGAACCCGATAAACTTGGTTTTCTGGGGGAACTATGACCCGAGGATTGGGAATGGCAGGAATTTCAGTCACAGGAGCCGGATTTCGTAGGGCAACGCTAGGAATTTCCGGTCTGCTGGTTAAGGGAGGATTCAGGGGAATTGTGGCTATCGGGCGATCGCTTTCAGGGGTGGGAACGGGAATCGGGATCACCTGACTGGTTGGTCGGGGGAATTCTTCGGGAGCAATAACGGGAATCTCGACGCTAGTTGGCGAATTATCGGGAACGAGAGCGGTAGTTTCGGTGACGATTACCGTTTCCCCGGAATTGGACTGATGGGGGTTTTCCTCGGTTCGCAGGGCGGCCAAACTTTCTTGGAGACGTTGACGGGTTTGACGGAGACTAGCAGAGGAACTATCCAACTGCTCAGGAGTTGCTGCCGGGGCTGCCGGGGGCAACTGCTCAGGAGTGGGAATTTTTAAGGTTTGTCCGATAATCAAATCGGATTGGGGGGAGAGATTATTGCGGGCAGCGATCGCTGTGGGGGTGGTTTGATAGCTGTCGGCTAAACTCCACAGGGATTCTCCCGGTTTCACCTGATGCTCAACCACTGATGTGGCGATGAATTTGACGGTGGCGAGTGCTTGGGATTGGATTATTTGCGGTTCTTTTAGTTCTTTACCCGCAGCTTTGGCTTTTTGGGCCAGGTCAATC
This sequence comes from Microcystis sp. M20BS1, assembly GCF_020245305.1. Lineage (NCBI taxonomy): Bacteria > Bacillati > Cyanobacteriota > Cyanophyceae > Chroococcales > Microcystaceae > Microcystis > Microcystis sp. M20BS1. The sequence continues at coordinate 36,247 of NZ_JADBUZ010000043.1, forward strand.
ACTTCCCATTCTAAGGGTACAGAATTGGCGGCCTGGGCTGATTCTGAGGTGGAGTTGAGAATGCTAGGTACTCCCAGAGAGAGTGCTAATCCCAGTAGAGCAACTGAGTAACGGACTCGGTTAGACTCAGCGGTGCAATTCTGTTCTGGGGTAGCAGATGTCATGGGGTTGTGGATAAAAGTCTCTTTCAAACAGACCTCCTGTGGTGTAAAGAGTTAGCTAGAGCCAGTGGATTAAGCCGATGGGTCTAGCTTTCAGCATTAGCCTTGAGGCTAGAGTAGAAGTTAAGCAACTTTACTTTTTAGTCAAAATACCTAAAGGTGACTTTTAGGTGAGATTAACTTAGATTTTGAAATTATGCAAGTCTATCTCTGACCATTAGCACCGGGATCACGGCAAGTTGGTGACATTTTGAATGTCCAGATTGACGATGCTCTATCTCAGATGTTCCAAGCTGATCAGCATTTTTCGTCCTGCCAATTTTTGCCAGTTTTTTGATAGAAAATTTTTATCGGTTTTGCCGTTTACTAAAGAAATTATTAATGATTCGCCGCTCGCAAGGAGCAATGATGGCTATTGGGGGGGCAATAATTAGGGTTTGCCCAAAAAGTTTTTCGTGGGGTGTGGGGTGTGGGGTGTGGGGTGTGGGGTTTTACCGAGAAAAATACGGGGCGTTGATGTCAAAACAAATACAGCCTAACGCCTACCGGCTCTTCATAGAAATTCCCCAAGCTAGAGAAAATTATTGGGATGAGCCTCAAAGATATTATTGATGCGTTACCTGCGGGTTTTTGCACCCGACAAGAGCGGTGATCGTACTATCCTTATAGTTGGTATCCTAATGTTATCAACACAACATCTTCTAGTTGAGCTATTGTTTCAGTCCTAAGTAGTCCTAACCGCTGAATTAAACGGGTCTTATCTAACACTCTAATTTGAAAACAAAGTGCGACTGAATCCTGCGATAACCCGCCATCTCCCTGTCTAATCAACATACAGATTGGTAATGAAGCACGGCGTTGGTTTGTCGTTAGGGGAATAGCAATGGTTGTTGTGAAAAATTGAGAAACAATATCATTTTGAAAAATAATGATAGGACGAATACCTGCCTGCTCAAAACCTTGAGCAGGATTGAGGTTTGCTAACCAAACTTCCCCACGTTTAAGCTGTTCAGTCATTGATGATCTTCCTGAGCAAGCATCACTGCATAATCATCCATTCCAGCTTCGGCAAAGATACGGTCTTCCTCGGCGAAATCAGTCGCAAGGGAAACAAGTTGACTAGGATCGAGAATGATCCGGCGGCGTTTATCTTGGAACTTGAGAAAGGCAATGAAGTCAGCAACTTGCTGAAGTTGATCATTAGTTAGTTGGTCAAGGTCTTGCTTAAGAGCTTGGCGAGTGACTGGCATAGCAGCGAGTTAGAAGATTGTAAGCTTTTAATCTATTTTACCTTTTTCGTCCCTGAAACTGAACCTCTCTATTTTAACTTAAGCGATCGCATTTTCAGAAATTCATAGTTCTAGAGTAGCCCAAGTCAAAAAAGCCAAACATCTTCAACTTTTGATAACTGCTCTGAGTCCAGTTCACCTAATACCAATCGATTTTAGTTTTGATCCCCCCTGCCCCCCTTGATAAGGGGGGTTTGATCCCCCCTGCCCCCCTTGATAAGGGGGGTTTGATCCCCCCTTACTCCCCCCTTAATAAGGGGGGTTTGATCCCCCCTTACTCCCCCCTTAATAAGGGGGGTTTGATCCCCCCTGCTCCCCTTGATAAGGGGGGTTTGATCCCCCCTTACTCCCCCCTTAATAAGGGGGGTTTGATCCCCCCTGCCCCCCTTGATAAGGGGGGAATCTGATAATTTTTAACGACTACCTACTTAACTCTAGGAAATGACAGGTTTCAATCATTTAATTAAAAAGAATACACGGCTGTTTTGATATTTTGGTAGTTATCATCTAGATCTGATTCTAGGAGAATAATCGCAGTAATTCTTCTCGTCATCTCGCTGACTTCCTGCACTTCTGCGATAGTTAATCCCCGTCCTAATAATTTTTCCTCGCGATAACTTAGCCATTTTTTAATGACTTGATAACCCCCGATAGTATATTCCCAAACCCGGGCCGGTATATTTTGCCAATAGGCTCGATCATTGAGATAAATATCATAGGTGGTCGTTCCTAATAATTTTCGCATTTCTGGGCTAATTACGCTCATTTCTGCGGTTGTATATTGTCTGGCGATCGCTTTTCCTTTACCCGGCATTGTCACACCATTTTTACCCCCATGTCCCCAACCGACGTTAATAATTAAATCCCCCTTATCCGGGTTTAAATTTCCCCCATCAGTGCAGGAAATCAAGGCGATTTTTTGCAGTGCAGGGGTCGGTTTTTTGGTGACTCCTATAACGGGGTTTTCTGTGTCTAAAAGAGATGCGATCGCTTGTCCTAGTTGGGCAGATTTAATTAATAATTCTTGGCTATTGGGAAGGGGAATTCTTGGGAAGTCTTGACGAATACCGTCGGCATTTTCCCGAAGATACAAGGGAGAGTACCCAATCGCTAATGCGTGCAGCCAAATTAAGGAAGCATTCTCGATATTTTCATCGAGATTATTAATACCCAGTTCATTTAAGTATTGACGAGATTTTTCCGAGAGATTGGCTTTTATTGAGAGACTATTAAAGTTACTGGAATCGAATAATTTTCCTTGAGTATTATCTTCTGTATTCACCTTCTCTGAATTTTGACGTAATCGTATAGGAAAGTGATAAGCATGACCTCTAATAAAGTCAAAGTCTCCTAAACAGTTAGTAAAATAAAATGGTATTCCTTCGGGAGAGGCAACACCAGCAGGACGACTGACTAAAAAGGAATTACCTTGAAATTGATGAATAAATAGCGAAGGTCTAGACTCATTCCAAAGCGGTCTAATTTGAGTATAATAACACCACTTAACCTCATAGGGTCTGAGCAGATAAGGTAACAGCATTTGAGTATTAAATTTTTTGCGTAACTTTAAGACTTTATCTCTGGCTTTTTTGGCATCAAATCGAGCTGCATCTTTAGTTAAACCTGTATTAAGTGATGCTAATTCTTCCCATGAAACATTTTGATCAAAGTATTTACTTATCCTTTCCGAAAGAATAGTTTTATCACTATCAATAAAACTATAGCCTCGATTCTCTTTATAACCTGTAATTGGAGCTTCATCAGATAAATCTGTTAACTTTGGCCATGCTAAATAGTGAGAAGAAACATCGGAGGGACGGAAAGAATAACGATTAGATTGTTCTGGGTTAGAGACTTGATACAAAGAATCAAAATCTTGATTATTTAAACTATCTAATAACTGTTCTCGTTTAGCAACTCCCCAGAAATGGCGAAAATAGACATCAACATTTTTATTCCTTACTTCCTTTCTTACCATTAGTCCGATAGTTGTCCCGACTCGAATCCCTTCCTTATTGTATTGAGTAGAAAAAACACTAGGATCTGGATTACCTTCAGGGGTTAACTTTCCCGTTTCGCGACTATCCCCATTGAGACAATCAAACCAAAGACGATCAAATTCTTGTAAAAATCTTTGTCGCATCACCACAAAAGAAGGATCACCGAGATAGGAAAAATTAGAAATATAACAAACAACCCCTTTACCGGTATTTTCTGAAATACATCTTTCTGCTAAACGAAAAAAGCGCACATATAACTCATCCAAATTAAACTTTTTAATCCCCCAATCGGAGATTAAACCCTGTTTATACACTTCCACTAAACCTGCTTCTTCCGCGGGACTGGTTCCAGCAAAAGCATTGTAGGGAGGATTACCGAGAATAACTAAAATCGGTTTACCGCGCTTAACTTCATCGGCTGCCTCTCGTTCCTTATTTAACTCCGGAAAACTCAATTGTAGCTGTTGAATTTTCTGTTTACTTTCCTCATCGGGGGGTTGCCAACCGGTTAAAGCATTAGTCAGATAAATCCCGACTCGTTCACTATCTTCTATTAAAGGTACACCCAAACTTTGCAGGAATAAACCTAATTGTAGATGAGCGACGACAAAAGGAGCGGTTAAAATCTCGAAACCGAAAATTCTTTCTATGGCTGCTTTTTTCACCAAAGCTATGGCTAAAGCACCCGCCCCATTTTCCTGTAAAGTATCGGTAATATAGCGCAAAACCTCGACTAAATAAGCACCAGTTCCACAGCAAGGATCGAGAACATAAACATCGGGATTAGCTAAACCGTCCTCGATATTTAATTCTTCTCGTAAAACTCGATCGACTCGCGCTACCATATAGCGAACAATTTCCGGAGGAGTGTACCAAACTCCCAATTCTTTGCGTAAATCAGGATCAAAAGCTTGCAAAAATGGTTCATAGAAATACTGTACCGCTTGTCCCTCATCGAATTGACGAAAAAATTCCTCTCGTCGCACTCGATTTAAAGCTGCACCGGTCCAGTTCAAAACTTCTACTAATCCCAAAGATTTTAACTTACTCGGTGCGGCGATCTGCTCAAATAGGATCGCTAACATGGGAACATGGAGATGGTGGGCTGCGGATTTCCAATCGAACTTATCCTCTTTATCCTCGCGATTGAGGTTTTGCTTGTGCCATAATACCCAAGCGGAAAATAAACCATAAAAGAGGGTTTGCACGAGGGTAGAACGGAAAAATTTATTCCCCTGTTCCCGTTCAAATTTGATACCTAGGGCATTTTCTAAAGCTTGACGAATATTGGCCAGAGCGGGAAGATCGGAATGATGTTCTAAGCGTGCTTTTGCGTCCCGCGCATAGGAAGCAAGAAACCAAGCAACATCGGCCGGTGAGGTGATAGGAGCCGCCTGTAAAAGCACTCTCTTTAGGTATTCTAAGAGGCTATCACCATGTTCGGCGGCAAATTTGGATGGATTTGAGGTTTTTAGCCAAAACTCGGCTTCTGACGGGGCTAAACTATAGGCTTCTAATTCTACCGGTTGACCTTGGCTATTGCGACCGATGAGCAGAAAATCGCGATAATTGCTGACTAATACTTGACCGTATTTTTGCCAGTATTTTTGTACTTGCTCGCTGGCGGCGATTTTTTTGATATCTTCTTTGGTTCCCTTAATCTCGATCGCGCCTCTTTCGGGAAAAATCGCCGTAAAAGGTTCTAATTCTTGATTTTTGGGGAATTGATCGACATTAAAAAGTCCCCCGTCCGGCAATCCCGCACCCTGATTTCTGAGGTTGATAATGCAGCGCACTCGCGGTTTTAGGGTTTTACCGATTTCGTTGAGGAGAGTTTCGAGAGTGCCGTAGTAGGAGGTTTCTTTTACCGCTGCTTGGGAGGAGTGGATTTCGTGCAGGTTGCGAAAATAATTGACGAGGGGATTCATTAGGAGTCTTGTAAAAATCAAAAATTGTTGTTAGGGTTAGGAGTCAGGAGTCGGTCGTCAGGAGTCAGGAGAATTAAGAATGAATAATAATTAACTAAATAGTCTATTTACATATTTTATGCCATTTAATCCTTATTTTTGCCATTTTTGAACCCTCAAAAATTAATTATCGGTCGCAACTAGCTTCTGAAGCCTAATCCTGGTCAGGCGTTTGCTTACAGGCCCTCTCTACTCGCACTTAGAAATTAATTGAATGGAAAGAGCTTCTACAGTACAGTGAAAGTTAACGTTACTGTTGGAAAAAACCTAATCCCATGAATCGTCGTGAATTTGTTGCCCTCGTTGGTGTTGGCGGAGCCATGGCCTGCGCCCCAGAAATCCTAGGGACGACTACCGACCAAGAGATGACCCCGGCCCAAGCGGCGGATGGCTTTGTGAAAGTGACGGGCATTACCCTCAAAGAATTGGAAGCCAAAGGCAGTTTTCTGGATAAAAAATCCCCGGTCGGCTCCTTGCTCTTGATCTGGGAGAAAAAGACGAAAAAGATCAGTGCAGTAAACCCGACTTGTACCCATGAAGGCTGTACGGTGAAATGGAATACTGGCGCACAGATTTTAGCTTGTCCCTGCCATCCGGGGAAATTTACCGCCACTGGAGTCGTCACGAATAAACCCCCAAAAGGCAATCTAACCACCTATCAAGTCAAGGTCGAAAAAGACGTTATTTTCGTGAAAAAAGCTTAACGGGGTTGAGGGAATACCATGCCTTTGGTGACACGGGTAGAATTAGTGACTCTCTACTCGCACTTAGAAATTAATTAAATGGAAAGCCTCCATAAGGGAGAGGGACAAGTAATTTAGCTTCACTCTCGCCTCTAAGAAGAAATTAAGCCGGGGATTTAGTCAATTTGGTCAAGAATAATCAGTTAGAGATGAGAAATCAGACCCCGAATTTCTTCCCTGCCTGAAATTTCTCAATTTCTCAGACTAAATTTGAGTACCAAAATCAGGGTAAATAGCCCAAATATCAACTTAATAAAGTTTTAATAGACATTTAAGCCCTAATAGATTAATCTTGGTTTTTTTTAAGCCGATATGCTGCCTCCCTAATCCTTTTCAGACTTGAAAACTGGCTATTCTGTTAGGGGTTGGCCGTCAGAGAGGTCAATTTTCAAGGATAATTTGTAACAGAGTGTTGAAAATTCCTTTAATCTTAGTCATGAGCGATCGCCCACCAGAACTAACCCTAGCCGACCAGGCCCCTGCCAACCACGAATGTCGCTCCTGCGGCTACGTTTACGACCCCAGCAAGGGAGATAGTAAAACCAACACTCCCGCTGGAACCCCCTTCGAGGAATTGCCAGAAACGTGGCGCTGTCCCGTGTGTGGTGTGCGTCGTTCCCAATTTATCAACATCGGAGCTAAAGATGCTCCTTCGGGATTCCAAGAAAATCTTAGCTATGGTTTTGGAGTCAACCGTCTGACTCCCGCACAAAAAAATATTTTGATTTTCGGGGCTTTAGCGCTAGGATTTGTTTTCTTTATTAGTTTATATGGTTTAAACTAACTCAAGCACTCATTATCTTTAAATCTAACGGCTCTTATGAGCCTGTAACTCATCGGGTACAAACCTTAATCCGTCCCGATTCCTTGACCAATACCTCTGAACCATTGATGAGAAAACTGAAACAATTTGTAATAGTTCTAGCTGTAGCCTTTTTCTGCTTTAGCTGTAGTAGTGTGCCATCCCTGAGCAATAGTCCTTGGCAAATCCTCACCCTCGACACTGACTCCACTTTTGCCGATATCGCCTTTACCGACGACCTGCAGCACGGTTGGTTAGTGGGAACCAAATCTACCCTCTTTGAAACCAGCGATGGGGGGAACAGTTGGCAGCAAAAAGTCCTCAACCTTGGCGACGAAAAAGTTAGCTTTAGCGCCGTCAGTTTCCACGACCAAGAGGGTTGGATTGTCGGTAAACCCTCAATTCTTCTCCATAGCGAAGACGGGGGCAGCAGCTGGTCCCGTATCTCCTTAAGTGAAAAATTACCCGGTTCTCCCTACGGAATTATCGCTCTGAACGACAAAACCGCCGAAATGGTCACGGATTTAGGCGCTATCTACCGCACCAAAGACGGAGGCAAAACTTGGCAAGCTTTAGTGGAAGGTGCTGTGGGTGTGGCCCGGACAATTGTTCGTTCCCATGATGGTAAATATGTGGCCGTTTCCGCACGCGGGAACTTTTATTCCACTTGGGAACCGGGGTCAACAGAATGGCAACCCCACAATCGTCTTTCTTCCCGCCGTTTACAAAAAGTCGGTTATGGTGAAAAAGGGGAATTGTGGGCCCTGGCCCGGGGTGGTCAACTACAATTTACTAGCCCCAATGATCTCGATACATGGGAAGATAAGGTATTCCCCGAGTTTTCCACCAGTTGGGGACTTTTGGACCTCAACTACCGCACCCCCGAAGAAATTTGGGTCGCTGGTGGTAGCGGCAATCTCTTGGTCAGTCATGACAACGGCCAATCTTGGCAAAAAGATCGCGCGGTGGAAAGTGTCCCCTCCAATCTCTATCGAATTGTTTTTATCAATTCCGACAAGGGTTTTGTCTTGGGACAAAATGGGGTTTTACTGAAATATAATCCCCCCAGCGAGCCGGCCTAAAACTTGTCTCAGGGTCAACAAAGTCTCTATTATAGAGATTGAATTTTTCAAGTCCTATCATTCCGAGGAGAACCATCCATGTCAGGTAGTACCGGCGAACGTCCTTTTGGCGATATCGTTACCAGTATTCGTTACTGGATTATCCATAGCATCACCATCCCCATGCTCTTTGTCGCAGGTTGGTTATTCGTGAGTACCGGTTTAGCTTACGATGTTTTTGGCACTCCCCGTCCCGATGAGTATTACACTCAAGAGCGTCAAGAATTACCGATCATTAATGATCGCTTTGAGGCCAAAAATCAAATCGAGCAGTTTAATCAGTAGTTTACTTTAATTAAGGATAAAAACAATGGCTAGTGGTAATCCCAATCAACCCATTTCTTACCCCATTTTCACCGTTCGCTGGTTGGCAGTTCATACCTTAGCAGTCCCCACTGTCTTCTTTATCGGTGCAATTGCGGCAATGCAGTTTATTCAACGCTAGGAGAACAATTATGGAAAGAACACCTAATCCGAATCGGCAAGCCGTCGAGTTAAATCGTACTTCTCTTTATCTAGGTTTACTCCTAGTTGCTGTCTTGGGAATTTTATTTTCCAGCTATTTCTTTAACTAATTAGTCCCGATTTATTGTCATCGCAATTAGGAGGTGTTATTCATGTTCGCAGAAGGTCGTATTCCTTTGTGGTTAGTCGCCACCATCGCCGGTCTAGGCGTTATCGCTGTGCTTGGTCTTTTCTTCTACGGAGCTTACGCCGGTTTAGGTTCCTCTATGTAATTCCATTACGGGTAATTTCCCCCAGCAAAAAGCCGTTAGTTATAGAAATAACTAGCGGTTTTTTCAGTATTCGGTGAAAAGTAAAGCTCGATCGAACTTTAATACCAAATCCGTTTTTAATAGTGTGATTAACTCTCAAGTTATCAATTGTTTCTCCCTGCTCCCCACTCCCTGCTCCCTTCTCCCCACACCCCACACCCTGCCCCCACGAAAAACTTTTTCAGCATACCCTAATTAAAAAAAGGAGTCAAAGACTTGACTCCTTTAGTTATATGGATGATTTAGCTAAAACTAAACTTCTTGTTTACGAGTGCTAAGATCACCCAATTTTTGGAATAAACCGAATTCCACTTGTTCTTCCAGATCTGGATCGACCCCGGCGAATACGTCGCGGTAGATGGTACGAGAACCGTGCCAGATGTGACCGAAGAAGAATAGTAAAGCAAAGACAGCATGACCGAAAGTAAACCAACCTCTTGGAGAAGTGCGGAATACCCCGTCAGACTTGAGGGTTTCGGTGTCAAACTCGAAAGCTTCACCGAGTTGCGCTCTACGCGCAAATTTCTTCACATCAGCAGGATCGCTGAACACCTGACCATCGAGAGCGCCACCGTAGAAGGAAACGGTAACACCACTTTGTTCGATACTCAGTTTCGATTCCGCACGACGGAAGGGAATATCAGCGCGAACGATACCTTCCGAGTCAGTCAGGACAACGGGGAAGGTTTCAAAGAAATTAGGCATCCGACGCACGCTGAGGACGCGACCTTCGCCATCTTTGAACACGGGGTGTCCTAACCAAGATTTAGCGATACCGTCACCGCTATCCATGGCACCAGTACGGAATAAACCACCTTTAGCGGGGCTATTACCGACATAATCATAGAAAGCCAGTTTTTCGGGGATTGCTTGGTAAGCTTCGGCGATGGTGGCTCCATTGGCGATGCTGGCCTCCACACGACGCTCAATTTCTTCTTGGAAATAGCCCTTATCCCATTGGTAACGGGTCGGGCCAAAGAGTTCGATCGGCGTGGTAGCATTACCGTACCACATGGTTCCAGCCACGACGAAAGCGGCAAAGAAAACGGCGGCGATACTGCTAGAAAGCACCGTTTCGATATTACCCATTCTCAGGGCTTTATAGAGTCTTTCGGGGGGACGAACGGTTAAATGGAATAAACCGGCGATAATCCCGACGATACCCGCAGCAATGTGGTGAGCTACCACACCCCCGGGGTTAAAGGGGTTAAAACCAGCAGGTCCCCATTCCGGAGCTACGGGCTGCACATGACCGGTTAAACCGTAGGCATCGGAAACCCACATCCCGGGACCCCAAAGGCCTGTTTGATGGAAAGCACCGAAACCAAAGCAAAGTAAACCAGATAAGAACAGGTGAATACCGAACATTTTCGGCAAATCGAGGGCAGATTCGCCCGTGCGGGGATCGACGAATAATTCTAAATCCCAGAAAACCCAGTGCCAAACCGCTGCTAGGAATAGCAGACCGGATAAGACGATATGAGCGGCGGCAACGCCTTCAAAAGACCAGAAACCGGGGTCAACACCAGTTTCGCCGGTGACGCTCCAGCCACCCCAAGAACCGGTGACACCTAAACGGGCCATGAAGGGCAGCACGAACATTCCTTGCCGCCACATCGGGTTTAATACGGGGTCGCTGGGGTCGAAAATAGCAAGCTCATAGAGGGCCATGGAGCCAGCCCAACCCGCTACCAGTGCGGTGTGCATCAGGTGAACGGAAATTAAACGGCCCGGGTCGTTGAGAACGACTGTGTGTACTCGATACCAAGGTAGTCCCATTGACTACGCTCCTCCTATTGACAATTTAGTGTCCACTTAGACGCTTTTTATATTCAGGGTCAAAATATAAGCCCAACAATCTCGACTGTTAAGTGCAAGAGTTAGCCAACCTACATTATCCCTTGAAAAGTGTATCTATTCTAAAGAAGTGTAACTATTGTTAGAAGATATTTCAAGTGTTGGCGATCGGTCTTCCGCCAGAATATTCCAGATCAGGGTGTAGGGTGTGGGGTGTGGGGTGTGGGGTGTAGGGTGTGGGGTGTAGGGTGTAGGGTGTTGGGTGTGGGGAGATGGGGAATTATGACTGATAACTGATAACTGATAACTGATAACTGATTACTTCCTCAGTAGTTCTTCGGCATTTTGCAGGATTTCGAGGACTTGTTCGGCACTAATCAAGCGTTTTAGCACCACTTGCCCGATGGTGGGGACAGTATCAGCAATTTCGGCACTCTTGGGGGCAACTTCCACCATAATCACGGCTTCTTCCACCTTATAAAGCCATAAAACCTGTTCTCCTTCCAAAATACCGATATTTAATCGCTCTATCTGCGGTGGTCGTCGCCAACTACTCGCATGGTCCCACAAACCGCCAAATTCCCACACCCGTCCTATTGTCCAACCTGCCGTTAAGAAAAAATATTTCACTTTGTTACTCAATCTAGAATCAATCTCTAGCTTTCTGGCTTAATTAGTTTTCAGCCGTCAAATTTTATCAGCTTTTTAGCCCCCAGCCATCAGTCAGAAAAGGCAATAGGCAATAGGCAATAGGCAATAGGCAATAGGCAATGGGCAGCTTTGTTCTCCCTGGGTGCATCCCACATTTGCAGAAATACCGACAATCAGTAATTATCAGTTGGATGAAACGGACTATCTGCTTTCCACAGAAGCTAACCGTCAACATCTCCAAGAGGCAATAGAATCTCTTAAAAATCCTGATAGTTATATTTATGTAGATGCTGCTAACTTATGAGGAAAGTCGCCTTTCTAACCCGAAGTTTTGATGAGTTTAACCAATAGGCGATCGCAGACAAGAAAGTTTACGCTAAAATTGTCAGCCTTATTAAAGATGTTCAAAGAGAGCCTTTTTCTGGACTAGGAAAATCAGAAGCATTAAAACATGAACTATCAGGATTATGGTCACGACGCATTACAAAAGAACATCGCCTAGTTTATAGCGTGTCTGATTATGACACAAAAGCTAGAACCTCTGGAAATGCGTTGCAAGGGAGTTCCTTGCAACGAGATAGAAATGAGAAGAACCCTTTACTGATTAATTTTTCACAAAAGTAAATTTACCATTTTTACCATCGGCATCCATTTTAATTTGTGCCACGGAGAATTTATCCTGAATGATTTCCCCTTCGGGAGTAAAAGCAATATCTCCCAGGACAGTCACATACTTACCCGCTAAAATTTCCTGATTTAATTGTTGGCGAATTTGTTCGAGGGAAAGTGTACTGAGTTTATTTTTATCATCTACCCGTTTTAGGGCCTCGACAAAAACTTGAATTCCCGTAAAAGCTTGAGCGGTAAATTGGGGCGGTGCTTTTTTATTTTCTGCTGTATAAGCGGCGACAAAATCCCGATTAATAGGATGATCTAATTCTGGGTTATAAGCTTGAGCGATGAGAATACCATCACATTGAGCTTGACAAACCGGGAAAATATTAGAAGTATTTAAACCATTGCCACCAATAATTAACCCCTGATAGCCTAATTGTCGCAACTGTTTGACCAAATTGCCCCCGTCAGCAACCAAACCAGAAATAATCACTAAATCCGGTTTAATATTAATAGCGGCGGTGGCTTGGTTTTGAAAATCTGTATCGGTGGTTTGGAATTTCTGCACGGTGACAATATCAAGATTTAAACTTTTTAGAGTTTCTTGAAAAGTTTCCGTTTCCGATTTACTAAAAGCATCATTTTGGGCAAAAAAGACAGCCACTTTTTTAATCTTGGGATCGATTTTTAAAGCGGTTTTAACTGCATTGGGAGCGACCACAGCCACAGGAGCGGACACCCTACCCACATATTCACCGATCTGGGGGATACCTTTAGCCGTGTTAGACGGGCCGAGAATGGGAACTTTAGCTCGATCGGCGATCGGACTAGCGGCAAAAGCTTGCTGAGACAAGGACGGACCAAGAATACCCACCACCTTATCTTGAGTGATTAGGGTATTAATGGCGTTGATTGCGCCCTGTTCATCCCCGGCCACATCCTGGATAATAACTTTAATCGGTGTTCCATTAACTCCGCCCTTTTTATTAAAATATGTTTCAGCCATCTTGACACCGATCACCTGTTCCTGTCCCAATAGGGCGAGATTGCTGGTTTGAGCTAAAGCTGCACCGATGGGAATAGCAGCAGTGGCGGCGTTTTCTGCGGGACTGGGGTTAGTTTGACTGGTGGGAGTGCCGGAATTGCAGGCCACCACTAGACCGAAAGTGACTAGGGATAGTATTAAGGGGATTAATAAACGTTTTCTGAGCATCTTAACTCTCCGGGGACTGATATTGTTGATGACACTATTATTTCGCTAATCGGGTTGATTTCAGCGATAATTCTCGACGCGATCGAAGCAGATTTTGCTCCCTTAGCGCCTTTTGTTTCCCCTAATTTTGTCGATTAACCTCCCCGTCTCACCTCCCTTTTCAGAAAAACGATTTGCCTTTTCTGGTTCTGTCGCCTAACCTAGTAGTTAGGGAATTTATTATCGCCTTTCCCGTTCACAAACCCCAGCAAGCGAAAACATCCATTTAAGATTATGACTAACCCCGTTATTCACGCCTTTTTCCTCGGACGAGCGATCGCTGAAGTGGTCAGTGAACAGCTAGAAGATGCGTTTACCAACGCTTTAAGCGAATTAGGCAAATTTGATGCCGAACAACGGGAAAACCTGCGGCAATTCGTCGAAGAAGTGCAAATGAGAGCCGAGCGAGCCATGGAAAAGGGAGTATATACTGGTACAGACTCCAGTAGTTCCTCCAGTGCCGATGTGCAGGAAAACATCGACGAAATGCGGGCTGAAATCGCCCAATTGCGCTCGGAACTAAAAAACTACCGAAATTAACCAAAAACCCTCTTTTAGTCGCTTTAAAGCCCCAAAAATTGCGTGTCAGCCCTTCTACCCGTCCCCGTTACCCTAGAGTTAAACCCAGCAATGCCGGCCCTTCAAGTCGCCAAAAATAGCTATCGTTGGAATCAAGAAAACTATTCCATCAATCGTCGTCGTCTAGATATTTGGCGATTCGTTCTGACTGTACTTTATCAATTCTGGCTCAACGGTAAAAAATGGAGCTATAACGGCAGCTATAGCGAGGAAAAACTCGCCAGCAGACGCAGAAAACAAGCCGCTTGGATTCGGGAAACCATGCTAGAATTGGGACCGACTTTTATTAAAGTCGGTCAACTGTTCTCCACCCGGGCCGATCTTTTTCCCCTCGAATATGTGGAAGAACTCTCGAAACTACAGGATCAGGTTCCCGCATTTACCTACGAACAGGCCAGCAAAATTATCGAGGTATCCCTCGGTAAACCCCTCAATCAACTCTTTAAAAGCTTTGATCCTATTCCCCTGGCAGCCGCTAGTTTAGGGCAAGTTCACCGGGCCCAACTGAAGAGCGGGGAAGATGTGGTGGTCAAAGTCCAACGGCCCGGATTAAAAAAATTATTTAGTATCGATCTGACCATCCTAAAAAAAATCGCCCAATACTTCCAAAATCATCCCAAATGGGGTAAAGGTCGCGATTGGACGGGTATTTATGAAGAATGCTGTAAAATCCTCTGGGAAGAAACCGATTATCTCAATGAAGGTCGTAACGCTGACACTTTTCGCCGTAATTTTCGCGGGGAAGATTGGGTGAAAGTACCGAAAGTCTATTGGCGCTACACCGCTCCCCGGGTTTTAACCCTAGAATACCTCCCCGGCATCAAAATCAGTCATTATGAAGCCCTAGAAGCGGCCGGACTCGATCGCAAATTGTTGGCTAAACTAGGGGCAAAAGCCTATCTAATTCAACTACTCAATAACGGCTTTTTTCACGCAGATCCTCACCCTGGCAATATTGCCGTTGATAGTGATGGCTCCCTAATTTTCTACGATTTCGGCATGATGGGACAAATTAAAACCAACGTGCGCGAAAAATTAATGCAGACTCTCTTGGGAATTGCCCAAAAAGATGCCGATCGCGTGGTCACTTCTCTGGTGGATTTAGGAGCATTAACTGCTAATGGTGATATGGGAGCAGTGCGGCGATCGATCCAGTATATGCTCGATAACTTCATGGATAAACCCTTTGAGGAGCAATCCGTGGCCTCTATCAGCGATGATCTCTATGAAATCGCCTACGATCAGCCTTTTCGCTTTCCCGCTACCTTTACCTTCGTCATGCGAGCATTTTCTACCCTAGAAGGGGTAGGCAAAGGACTCGATCCCGAATTTAACTTTATGGAAGTGGCCCAACCTTTTGCCCTGCAATTAGTAAATGATATGACAGGAAATAATGGCAGTAATATCCTCGATGAGTTAGGACGACAAGCAGCCCAAGTGAGCAGCACCGCCCTGAGTTTACCCCGACGCATCGATGATACGATCGAAAAATTAGAACGGGGTGATATCCGTGTCCGGGTACGTTCCAGCGAATCCGATCGACTTTTGCGGCGATTGGGTATGATTCAAATGGGAACTAACTACACTTTACTGATCAGTGCTTTGCTGATCTCAGCGACGCTTCTATTCGTCAGTGGTTTTGGTTGGTTAACTCTAATACCGATGGCGATTTCCCTGCTGCCGGGGATAGCTCTTGTGAGACTTTGGCGAAAAATTGAACGTCAGGATCGTATGATGTAATTGATTGCGGGATAATAAATATTGTGTTAGCACCAAAAATTTCCATGAACAATCTTTCTTTTGGAGGAATGACTGATCCAGGTGTAGTGCGATCGGTTAATCAGGATAGTTATTATATTGACCCCGAGCAGCGCTTTTTTATCGTTGCTGATGGTATGGGAGGTCATGCGGGGGGCCAGGAAGCTAGTCAAATCGCCACTGAAACTATCCAAGTTCATCTAGAAGAACACTGGAATTCGCCCCTGACTGCTGGAGAATTGCTACAGGAGGCAATTACCGTCGCTAACGAGAAGATTATTGAAGATCAACTGAAAAATCCCGAAAGACAGGACATGGGGACAACTCTAGTCATGGCTATCGTCCGAGATGATGGCTCTTGGTACACCCATATTGGTGATTCCCGTCTCTATCGCTTTCGTGAGCAAAAATTAGAACAGGTGACGGAGGATCATACTTGGATAGCTAGGGCGATCAAAATGGGTGATCTGTCCAAAGAAGAGGCGAAAAACCACCCTTGGCGACATATTTTATTTCAATGTCTTGGTCGTCGCGATTTGCCCCCAGTGACGGTATCTCCCCTCGATCTGCAATCCGGTGATAGTTTAATTCTCTGTAGTGATGGTTTGACGGAAGAACTGTCCGACCAGGAAATTAGCGATTATTTGCAAACTGGTGCTGATTGTCAGGAAATTGTCAAGAATTTAGTGGCAGCGGCCAAAGAAGCCGGCGGTTCTGATAATATCACCGTGGTCATGGTCAGCTGTTGACTATCTAGGGTTTACTGAAAAAGTTTCCCGTGGGGGCAGGGTGTGGGGTGTAGGGTGTGGGGTGTTGGGAAGAATAAATAAAAATAATCTCCTGCCGAGAAAACGGGTTTCTCGGAGAAACCCGCTTTCTGTGCGTTACTCAACGGATTTAGTATTACTCGATCGCTCCTGCTTGTTGTAATAAAGAAACGATCGCCTGATGGTGATTAAATTTAGCTAACATTAAAGCGGTCATTCCCCCTTGATTTTTCTGATTTAAGTTCACCTTTCCCCCGTCTAACAAAACTTTAACCGTGTCGAGACAACCGTGATAACTGGCCCACATTAACGGGGAAGCGCCGCTAAAATCGAGTTTATTGACATCAGCGCCGATATCGATTAACCAGCGCACCAATTGACTATTATTGCCCTCACAAGCTTTCATGAGGACGGTTTTGCCATCGGGATAAACGGCGTTGGCATTGGCCCCGTAGTCGAGGAGATAACGGCAGATTTCCGTAAATTGGCGCTGTAGAGCCAAAGTTAATGGTGTTTCTCCCTGCTGAGTTAGGTTAGGCTCCGCTCCCTGTTTTAACAATTCTAAAACGATCGCTTCGTATCCCTGCACCGTGGCAATGAGCAAGGGTGTATCACCAAAATGGTTGCGGTGATTGACAAAAGCGCCAGCTTGTAGTAAGGCCTGAACGATCTCTAAATGTCCTTCGATCGTGGCTAAATGCAGGGCCGTTTCTCCGGCCTGATTTTGATTGTCAACACTGGCCCCCTGAGCGAGTAAAAGTCGGACAATATCGAAATATCCCTCAGCAGCGGCGAGCATCAGGGCAGTTTCTCCCTCCTCCGTGCTGATATTCGGATTTGCTCCCGCTTGCAGTAAAGTTTGCACGCTGCCGAGATTTCCCCTCTCTACAGCCAAAATGAGGGGAGTTTCCCCGGATAAAGTGGGAGCATCGAGGGGCATACCACGGTTAATAAACAATTGGAGGATTTCTGGACGATTAGCGTTGAGAGCCTCTAACCAAGCTTCTTGACGGATTTCTTCATCTACACCACTATCGAGCAGTAAACCGACAATTGCATCGTAATTTTGGCTAATTGCTACAGATAAAGCCGTATCTCCATCCCGATCGCGCATATTGACCCGAGCGCCGGCGGTTAATAACTGTTCTGCGATCGCTGTATAACCCTTATAAGTGGCGATCATTAGTGCTGGTGTACCATCTTGATTAACCTGATTGACATTAGCACCGGCGGCGATTAATTGAGCGAGGATTTCACTGTGATTGAGGGCAGCCGCTAACATGAGAGGGCTTAAACCTTGAGGTTGTTTACTTTTGTTGATATCTGCCCCAAATTCTCGCAAAATTGCCACAATTTCCCGATGACCCCCCTGCACGGCATAGATTAAAGCCGTCGTATTTTGGCCATCGGTGGCGTTGACATTTGCCCCCTGACTCAGTAAAGCTTGAACCCGCGCCAGATTGCCCTGACGTGCCGCTTGTATTAACAAGATATCCCAATTAGAAGCCATTAACAGTGACCGATCGGCAGAAAGTATTTTTTCTATTATCGATCGTTATAGGCGGGTAAACGGACAGAAAAGCTACTACCCCGTTCTAATTCTGAGGTAAGGTAATTCTACTAGCTGTGGTACTTAGGGTTTGCTGAAAAAGTTTTTCCTGGGGGTAGGAGTCAGGAGTCAGGAGTCAGTAGCCGGTCGTTTCAGGCTTTGTTGCCCTTGTTTTTTGTACCAATTGATGTACTACAAGAAGGATAATGCAAGGTTTTTGAAAGTCCCAATCCTATTTTCGCAGCATGAACATCGGATTTTAACAGGTCAAAAGCCTTATTTTAAAAGGGTTTTACCATTATTCAGTAAGCCCTACTTAAGTGTTCTGATAATTAGAATAGCGATCGTAATATATTCGATATGCTATAATCTTGAGCAGTTTCGTTAGGAGTTAAATCCATGCTAGTTTTAGCCGGTGATATTGGTGGCACTAACACCAGGTTGTGTTTGGTAGAAACGGACGGAAAAAATGAATCAACCCTCCGGGAAGAAATTTATCCGAGCGGCAATGAGGGTTTAGTTCCTTTAGTGCGACAATTCCTGGGTGATGAGTCTAATGTTTATAAGGCTTGTTTTGCCTTGGCTGGCCCTGTTCTGAACAACAAATGTAAAATCACTAATTTACCTTGGCCAGAATTAGATGCGGCCCGGTTACAAGAAGAATTGAACATTGCTAAAGTGAGTCTTATTAATGATTTTGTAGCAATTGGCTACAATATTGTCTTAGAAAAAAATAAATCTTTAGTTACTTTACAGGAAGGTGAATTTTTGCCTGATGCGCCGATCGCTATTATTGGGGCGGGTACGGGTCTGGGAAAGGCGTTTGCAGTTCCTGAAGGTGATAGCTATCGAGTGTTTCCAACGGAAGGAGGCCACGAAAGTTTTGCTCCTGATAATTTGTTAGCTCAGGAGTTATTAGCATATCTTCGGGCCGACGGCAAGGTTGATGTGGAACGGGTGGTTTCTGGCCCAGGAATTGTTGATATTTTTCGTTTTTTGCAGGATCGCAAGTTTGCTTCTGAAGATGCGGGTGATTTTTTAAGTCAACCTGATCCTGGGGCGGCGATCGCTAAAGGAGCAGCAGCAGGTCATTTTCTTTGTCAGCAAACAATGGCAATTTTTGTGGAAGCTTTTGGGGCCGCCGCAGGGGATATGGCGGTGAGTTTTTTACCGTTTGGCGGTTTATATATTGCGGGGGGAATTGCAGCCCAAAATATTGAATTGATGCAAAATGGCAGTTTTATTAAGGCATTTACAGATAAGGCACGGGTTAATCCTGTTTTGCTAGAAAAAGTTCCTGTCCATATTGTCTTAAATACCCTAGAGGGATTAAGAGGTGCAGTAAAATACGCTGCTACAAAAATGTAGAAGCATAGGATAGACAATTCTAGAAGTTGTCTTGATTGTGAGGGTATTCAATGCCCTTTTTGTTGATTTGCCCTCATAATTGCAAATCTACCATTAGTTACAAAACCCGCCTCAATAGCGTGTCGAGCTGCCCCCCACATGACAATGCTGTGATCTTGAAAAACTTTAACGGAAATGCCTTCGTTATAAGCTTTGAAATTTCCCTCTTTATCAATAAAGGCATTGATAAATTTGCCTTCTTTCAAGATTTCAATGGGAATATCAATACCGCCAATATAAACTCCGCCACTGGCTTTATAGGTAAGAGCCAAATTCCCTGCTTGCGCTCCCCAAATAGAGATAAAAAAATCCAAAACTTCTTTACATAATGGATTCCCTTCCTGGGCAGCTTGAATGATAGCATCAGCATCATTGATATTTGGCTGATTTTCCCATTCAGAAAGACTTTGAAAAAAATGATAAATTCTGGTTAAACCAGGAGCAGAAAGAACATACTCATAACTAACGGGACTATTATCCCCCTGCTCTTGTTTCAGTTCTTTCAGAAATTGTAAAAGTTCCCAATCTTTATCTATTCTAGCACCGAAGTCCGCATGACCACCTTCCGAGGAGATTGGTTTTAACCCTTTTTTTTCATCATGGCTATACCATAATGCTTGACCTAAACCTCCACTCACTAGCATTAATACTCGGCGATCTTCAGGATTTGGGTGAGATTTACCAGGATAAAGTTCTTTTAGCTGCTCTTCTCCATTTCCCAAAAAAATACCATAGCCAATTGCTTCCATATCATTGATAAAAGAGACAGGAACATTGTTATAGGGAAGTTTTTGTCTGAAGTCATGCTCTGTAAAAGTTGCTTTAAATTCCTTGCGATCAACTCTAGCCTCGCCATGATCAACAGGTCCTGCTATACCAAAACAAGCACCATAAATATCTTCATTATCACTATATTGCCCATAATAATATTGCTCTAAAAATGTCTCTATCATGTTTTCCAAGCCTTGAGCATAATCCTTAGTTGTATAAGTTTCATGGGCAATTAAGGCATCCAGCATCACTTTTTTTTGAGAGTCATCTTTTTTGTGAGTAAAAAGACCGAATTCGCTTTTATCACCTGCAATTTTGCCAGCGAGAATGACCATAAAATTGACTCCTTTATAGTAAATATATCTAAATGAAAACAGCAACCAAAAAAAGACTAAAAACCTAATTCTTCTAGCTCATTTTTAATCTCCTTAATTTTTGCTTGTGAGCGTGTTACAACCAGTCCTAAATTAATTCCATCAGGAGCGATAAAGCAAATAGCAAAAGGTGTTGTTAGTTCGACAAAATAAACCATCATCGTTCCCCCCGCCAATTTAAAAATTGAGTATGTGAGATTGCCAAAGGCAGTTACCTTGCCAAAATTATCTAAAGCTTCTTGAATCTTGCTGAGGGATTCAAATCCTTCAATTGCTTCTCCTACTGCATCACCACCGTCTGCAAAAAGAGCACGATAAAGCTCTGGATCATCAGATTTGAGTCGTTTATTGTGATACAGTGGTAGTCCATTCTCTAGATTAAAAATAAGGATTGATTTTAGGTGTCCTTTTGAGGTGGTAACAGTCTCGTCCAGAAGAACATCAAGTTTTTCTTGTTCGGGTCGTTGTTGTGTCATAAGAGAGATTCTCGCAATTTTAGTCTTGAGGAAGTTAAATACTAATTCCTGAAAATCATTTTCGTTTAAATTTTGATATTTGTCAAGTATTTTTCCGCATTCTTTTAGGGGTTCTTGGATTTGAGATTGGTCTATTTCCCCAAGACAGTATTGGTCGAAGGTAATAAAAATTCTTTGTTCTCTCTCAGGGTAAGAGCTATGGGGAGCAAGAGCAAAGTCAAATAGTTCTTGATAACTCCAGTTTTTGATCTGCGATCTAACAAGAAATTCTAGGTATTTACGGATATTTTCGACAGGAATATCAGACTCATTTACCCATTCTAAAAGCTTTTTTAAGGCAGCAGTTTGAGAGGTTGTCCATTGTAAAATCTCTCGGAGTAGAAAGTCAGAGTAGTTATTTTTCCCTTGTAATGATGGTCGAGAAGTTTTGATCAATAAAACAGCTTCAGATTGAACAGAAGGTGAAGCTGTTGTCCAGACTTCCGCCACTAAACTGGTCATTACAAATTCAATCTCTCCTTCCTCTAATTTAGGTGTGGGCTTTTTTCCTAGCCATTCTAGGGCCAGTTTTAGATCATTATTTTGTAATAAATAAGATGATTCTTGACGATCCGAATGTTGCCAATCTCGAAAAGCTTTTGTATAGGGACGGAGTCCCGCCATGACTTCCTTGATCCAGTTTTGATCTAGAATTTTTTCATAAATCTTGTTGAGTATTCTTAAATTATGCTCCTTATCTAGAATTATAAAACACATATCTTTTAGTTTACGATGTTGTGGATTTTTTTCATCGAAGAGAATCGGCTCGTTTTGAGTAATTTTTTCAAAGAGAGAAATTAACTCAAAACTGTCGTCCTGATTTAAAAATTGGTCTCGATCTTGGGGAAATAGATCATATTCTTTAAAATAATTTAGGTTTTCCTCAACCAATCTTCTGAAAGAGTCTCCTATTCCCAAGCTACTATCCTTTTCCGCAAGTTGCAAAATTCTGTTATTAAAATCATCAAAACCACTTGTCCAATCATTCATAGAATCAACTATTAATTTATAATTATACATTCCAGGGAAAGCTTTTTGTATAGCTTCCCAGAAATTACTCGACTGATCAATAAAATCAGTTTCATCTTTGTCAATACGATGTCCGTCATTTTGCTCAAATTGCTTTCGCCATTGTTTAGCATCTTCACATTTTTTCCCATGAAGGAGATGCAATTGTTTTTTTCTTTTATCTTCATGTTTCCATAAATCAAGTTCATTTGAAAATAATCGAATTTTACGCTTTTCAGCTTTAACCCAATTTCTGTCAAATACACTTGTGTATATAGGATTATAAGGTTTTAATATATTTTCTTGTTGTAAAACTAATCCAGAAAGCTTTAACTCAATTTCTTCTTGACTATTATCTGCATTTAAAGACTGATTTTCAAGGATTTTTTCGTATAAATCGAGTGAACGGAAAGCGAGTGGTTTATATTTGTTTTCATCAAAACGTTGTTGGATTGTTTTTAAATGTGCGGGTTCATCTTGAATAGACCAATTATTAATAACTTTTAAATTTACAACTTCTTCAACCGTATTAAATGAGTTATTTTTACGTTCTTTCACTATAAGGTCGCAAAGCTTTTGAGTTAGGAAAGGTTGCCCTCCAGTCTGATTAAGAATTTCCTGAAGTATATTTATATCTTCTAAGCCACCATTCAATAATGGTTTCATCATTTCAAATGACTTCCCATTGGCCAGATCAGTTGGAAACGGACTTAGAGTGATGGCAGTTCCAAGATTAAAAGGTGTTCTATCTCCATCCTCAATCAACCTATTGGGTGATGCCACTCCCATAAGACAAAAAGTTAATCTTTCGTACTGTTTCTTGCTTGTTCTGTCTTCGTGACAGCCGCGAATAAATCCAAAAAAATCATCAACAGAAAAAGGCAGATGTATAGCAGAGTCAATTTCATCAATAAAAAAAACAATATTTCCCTTGATGTTATTTAATAAACATCCTTCAAGAAAATCCTCATATTTGCCAAGATTGGAGCCAGAACGGGCTTCCCACCATTCTTTTAACTTGCTTGACACTTCATCCAATTTTGTATCTTTATTTAGTAGGTCTATCTCATAATTTTGTATAAAATTCTTAATACAATTTGCAATTTGATCTTGATACCACTCCTCAGCACTTTTCGCAGATTTCCCTAGTTTACTCATGTCATAGTTAAAGTAGTAAATATTATCTTTTTTCAGTCGTTTCATTATCTGTACACGTAAACTCGATTTTCCTGTTTGCCTAGATTCCAAAACATAGCAAAATTTTCCATGTTTCAATGCGTCAAATAATTGATCATCTGCATCTCGTTTAACATAGGTAGGAGACTCCTCTAATAAAGCACCACTATAAGAATAAAGATTAGTCATATTAAGTGATTCCTTGTTGTGTGATAGCTTTGCTTATGAAGTCGTATAAATCCTTACTGAGCAAGACTTTTAGGGCTATTTTGCGGAAGAAACTATCAGTATAGACCTCGTTTCCACACGAAAACCAGAACAAAAACCAGAAGAGTCGATTTAAACCAAATTGGTTGGAAAAGTATTTAAGATATAGATCACAGCTTGAAATATAGTCATTACCCAATGGCTTAATTATTCCTAAGTTGCGTAGTACAAAGGATGATCTATTGTCCTCTAATTGTATAGGGCCTTGAGTCAATACTCTCTTGTAATCTTCTATTAAACTTTGACTTTGACTTTGTTTTTCTAAAGTAGTTAGTATTAAGCTAAGATGGTCACGAAAAATACCTTCCTCGGTAGGAGCTTTTGCCAAGAAACTTTTCATTGTTTCTGGGCAATAGTTTAAATGCAAAAGAGATTGCTGGATTAATTCAGGATGTCCATTCAAAAATTCAACGAGAGATTTTAAATCTGTATCACTTAATTGTCCTATTAATTGAGGATACTTAATTGATAGTAACTCTTTTGCTTGTTCACTTGTAAAACCCTTTAGCCCTAGGTTGTGATCTACTATTGTTCCCACATTGAAAGGAGATTGATTGACAGGAAAATCAGGAATCTTTGCTGTTGAATAAGCTATCATTATTCGTAGCTTTCTCCAATTTCTGCCTACATTATCATTTGATTTTGCTTGCTCATGACAGAACCTTAAAAAAGAACCAATCTCTACACAGTCTCCTTCTGTTAAAAATAAAACTTCAAAGCTATCTAGTGCTAGAATTAAATTGTTTGTCATCCGCTCTAATAGAAATGTTAAACAGTCTTCGTTAATACTATTTCTAGAACAATGGATGTTTAAAATATCAGAAAGCTCCGAACACAGATGTGACAAAAAATTATCTTTGGTTTTAGGTGAACTCGGATATTTGAAATCAATTTTGATAGTTTTATAGTTTCCTTCTCTAGCCAAAGCTAATGTACGATTGACTAACATAGTTTTTCCCATTCTTGTTGGGGCTGTAATCCGAAGCAAGCATATAGCTTCGTCAATTTGCTCACGACAAAACTTCTCAAGAGGTGGACGTTCTATGTATCTTTGATCACTACCTTCGCTACTGGCTAAACCCATTTGATTTAAACCTGAACTCGATTGTGGCTCAGATGAGTTCCTTCCGTTAAAGTTAATATTTACAATCTTAGCGTTGACATTTCCCGCAACACCATAATGATCACCTTGTATGTTTACATTGTTGTTTTCGTTCATAGTCGCATTGCTAACAGTAAATATTTCAATGAATAAAAACGTTTATTGCGAGGTACAGATTGTGAGTCAGTTCGGTTATTGTATTTGACTTTTACCCAAACGTAATATGGGTATCACCTTTTTCTGTGTGAACATTTCCAAGTATCCCCTGAAAATTACCACCGACAGTTACGTAAGGAGAACCACCTTGAATAACAGATTCAGAGTTTAAAGTATCAATTAATGTCTCTGCTGCTCGCAAAATCTCGGTGTCTCTTTCAACACTAAACTCAGTGATTTTGGTTTTTAGTAGTCCCTCTGCTTTGTCAATATCTTCAGGTTTCGCATCAACTACTGCCTGAGCCAAGGCATCACCCTCAAATTTTTTCTTCAACAAATGTTTCAACCCATTATAGGCATCCTTAACCGCCGTACCAGCCGTATCCTTCGCTGCCGCAGTCGCACCAGCCGCCAATGCTGTCAAAATAAGAGCTATGGGTTCCATTGCATTAACACCTCGACTTAACAAACGCTATTTTGAGTTATGGGTTTCAGTATAGCAAAATTGGGCAGTTCAGCAATTCCCCCTTGAAATACAGTTCTTCTCCACAGCAACTGATCTTTACACCGGTTGCTTTATTACTTTGGCACAGCCAATTCCCCATTCGATAAACTTTTTGATCGCTGTGGACGAATCTGGTTAGAAGCAGGTCAATTCAGCTAATATAAACAAAATTTGGGAGCATCTCACCTTTGTAACCTTTAAATCAGGTTTTTATGTCAAGCTATTTTGAAAGCCTTGCTAGAAAACAGTTTTAGTGACAAGTATAACTACTAACCTGCATAAATGAGATGCTCCCCAAAATTTTGCCCGAAAAGGAGTTATAGATTTAGCTAAACAGGTTTTATTACTGTAACTGATGACCACAGCTACTACAAAAGCGATCGGTTGCCGCTACTTTTGCCCCGCATTGACTACAAAATCGCGTTTTACTGACGGTTTTTGCGTCTCCCATACTCATTTTCATATCTCCCATCTCCATTTCCATGGGGGCAAAATTCATCGACATATTACCCATTTTCATCGGTTGCATCGGTTGCATCGGTTGCATTGGTTGCATCGGTTGCATCGGTGAGGAGGAGAAACTGGTAGCAGTTGTCGATTGAGAGGACTGAGAAACTCCAGAGGTATGAGGAGAGGAAAAACCGATACTGCTCCCTTGAATTTGGATTCTGTGGGGTCCGGTTTCAGTGATAATTTCAATAATTGCCCCTTGGGGAATTATCTCTATTTGGGGTTCTTTTGTCCAAACTCCGGTGGCAAAACTACTGCTAGACTGCTGTTGTTGTCCCACTGCACCACTAGCGAGGGTTACAATCGTCTGCAGCCCTTGATTATCCAGATAGAGACGTTGTCCTGTGGGTAATTCACTATAAATAGCCATATTTTTGACAGTGAAAAGTAAAAAGTAAAAACCTAGTTCACACCCCTAGGATCCAGTCTAGCGAGGATAGAAATATCAGAGGATTTTCTTAAGAATTTTATCGACAAAAAAAGGGTGGTTTTACCCACCCTCACCATGTCTCAAGAAAACAAACTTTTTAACGGACGCTACCGGCTAATTTATCGACCCGAATCGGTTTCATCAGGTACAATTTGAGGAATTGCCAAGCGTTAGAGGCGAAGATAGGCAATTTCTTCAGGAATTTAACTGGTGCGGCACTGTTTTCGCTATCGATCGCCCGTAATCCCTCGTTATTGCGAACACAAATTTCTAGGCGATCATAAAATTCAGGACTATCCACATCAAGAACAATCGGGAAGACGCGGCCAGCGGTTTCATTGGTCTTCTCGATTACATACTTATCGTACTCGCGAGCGTCCAAACCGAGAATGGCGTAGAAACCAGAACGCTGAGTATCATTGAGGTACATCGTAGCGAAGACCGAAAGCAGGAAGAAACGACACCAGAGACGAGCGCGCCAATCGTTAAGAATATCAGGCTGCGCACGCATGATCGCATCAAAGAAGTCCCCGTGACGGTTTTCGTCTTGACACCAATTCTCGAAGAAGTTAAAAATCGGATAAACCCGATCTTCGGGATGTTGTTCGAGATGACGATAAATGGTGATATAACGCCAATAACCGATTTTTTCGGAAAGATAGGTGGCGTAGAAGATAAATTTCGGTTTAAAGAAGGTGTAGTTACGGCTTTTGGTTAAAAATCCCAAGTCAAGGGAGAGGTTAAAATCCGATAAAGCCTTATTAAGGAATCCAGCGTGACGCGCTTCGTCCCGGGACATGAGGTTAAAGCATTCTGCGAGGACGGGATTTCTGTTTTTTAAACGTCTGCCGAGTTCTTTGTAGAGAAGAAAGCCAGAAAATTCAGCCGTGCAGGATCTTTCCAGAAATTCCACGAATAAGCGGCGAGTTTCGCCATCAATGTGATCCCAAGAGCGATCGAATTCTTGATTGCGAACGAAGTGATGCCGGTTATAATCGGTACGGAATTCCTCTAAAATCGCTTTCAGTTCTTCCTCATTAGCGGCGATCGACATTTCCGCCATCGCTTCAAAATCAGTGGTGTAGAAGCGGGGAGTGAGGATCGTTTCTTTAGCGGGAACTTTTATACCCGGACGGATTTCCTCGAATTCTGGTTTTTGGATCGTGCTGACCATAGGGATTATTGATTTTACTCTGGGATGATGATTGAGACGAGTAAAGGCTCTGACTTGATAATGACGAGCCGTGAAAAAACGGCTAGGATTCACTATAGCAAGCTCTCAGCCCTAGACTCCCTTCCTGTTCATTAAAAGTTACAACTCTTAATTAAGCTGTGTGAACAAACGCGGATTTTTCCCCAGGAGTCTTGACAAATGTTCGGGGGTGTGGGGTTTGTTCGGTGATTGGTAAACAGTCATGGCTCTCTTATTCTTTGTGTGATCAGTTTAACTTATATAGTAGTGATCGATCTTTGTGTCCTCTGTGTCTTTGTGGTTCCTTCCACCCCCTCGCTAGGAGGACTGTATCTTAGAATACATTTTACCCACCAAATCCAAGAGAGCCTTTAAACCTCTAGCTTGATCATGACTTTTCTGATAAATATCTTTTTCTGGCTTCTGTCTGGCTTACTGAAATATCAGTCTAGCACCGAACAAAATCCCCCCTTCACCTCTATTCCCCTGTCCTAATTGTGGTTCTCATTATATGATTAAGAATGGTTCTATTCATAATGGAAAACCCAAACGTCAATGTAAAGAATGTGGTCGTCAGTTTGTGATCAATCCCACTAATAAAACCGTCTCTGACGAAACCAAACAATTAATTGATAAACTCTTGCTCGAACGAATTTCC
>NZ_JADBUZ010000044.1:0-8060 GCF_020245305.1 Microcystis sp. M20BS1
AACTCGATTGTCTATCTTTTGATATTAACCTGTTTGTGCCTTAAGTCCTTCTCTGTATGGATTTCAGCTACTTTTGAGCTTAGGTACTCTCATCGAATTTTATTTTAAGTTAATTATTTGCATAACAATTCCCGAAGAGCCATAATTTTAACTGTCGATCTAGATTTTTCTCAACTTCTCGCTATTAGTGTTGATAATTTACCAAGTGTCATCCTATTCCGTTTAGGCAATGAAAACTACAATCTAATTAGGGGCTGCTGAAAAAGTTTTTCGTGGGGGCAGGGTGTGGGGTGTGGGGTGTGGGGTGTGGGGTTTTACCCATTTTCAGGTGGTCAATTACCTAATTTTCAGGGAAAAAATCCCTAAATTTTCCCCCCAATCACTCCAATGGTAGGCACTTTTTCAGGGAAAAAAAGTCTAAAAGCCTTATCCAACAAGGTTTTTAGATTTATTCAGCAAACCCTAATTAATCAGCGTTTAACTATAGTTTTACGAGATTGTACAAAAGCATTAAAGACGGGAGCAATTGTGTCAGTGACAGATCGTATTTTTCGGATTAGACTTTTATCAATTTAAGATTTTTGCTTTATAGCGTTCATGGAGTCTTCCCGTTAATTCCATCTTAAATATTGTGTTCCAAAAGCGAACACCTTTATTATTGAGTACAAATTATAACATTGGCAAATAATCTCCCTGTCCTCTGTGTCTCTGTGGTTAATTACCCTCGATAATCTCCGTACCTCAATCCAACTTGAAAATGCTATAATAAAAGTAACCTATTATCACTAAGGAAACTTTAATCATGACTAACTTAAACAATCATTCAACCTCTAACACATCCGAAGAGCCTGAGTTATCAATGGAAGAACTCGATGCTAAATGGGATGCACTAGAAAATGATCCAGAATTTCGCAAAAAACCTTTTTGGCAAAGAATTGTTGAGATTGGTAACGTTGTTCCCCAATCAGAATGGCGAAAACACTTACCTACAGACTTTGCGCGTAACGCGGAACATTATATGTACGGCGCACCGAGAGAAGATGAGGAAAAATAACAAACACAGAACTAACGTCAATTCAAAGTTAGAATATATGTAGTAAACTAATCCCACTAAATGATTATGAATCCCCCAAACAATCCCACTCGCACAGAAGAAATTCCGACAATAGAGGAACTTCCGACAATAGCTGAATTACAAGCAAAATTCGCTCAACTTCAAGCTGATCCCGAATTCCGCAAAAAACCTTTTTGGCAAAGAATTGCAGAAATTGGCGCACTTGTTCCCCAGTCAGAATGGCGAAAACACTTACCTACAGACTTTGCGCGTAATTTTGAACACTATATGTACGGCGCACCAAGAGAAGATGAGGAAGAATGAGAAAAATTTTCTTAGATACATCCTAATTTGCAAGCACTCGCTGATTATAGAGACAATCTCCATGAACTTGCCACACTAATGACAGTAAGACTAGGAAAATTTACAGGAATTACTAGCGAAATGATTTTGACAGAATTACTTAACGCATTGTCAGGAAGAGGAGATTATCTACGCCAATCTGCTATTAACTTAACCAACGATTTGAAAAACGATTCTAGTATAGAAATCATTCCCCAAACCAGTGAACAATTTCAGCAGGCTTTTGATTTTTACCAAAGACGATTAGATAAAGGATACAGTTTAACTGATTGTGCTTCAATGCAGATTATGAGACAACTGGAAATCGATGAAATATTAACCTTTGATAAGCATTTTCAGCAAGAAGGATTTGGCGCATTACTCAGAGAATAGTCACTAAACTTTACTTCACTTCAATTTTTTCCTCGCTTCATATAACCATTGCTCCTCCTCTGTGTTAATTTCCCTCCCTTCGGCTAATTTAAGACATTTACGCCAATTTTCCTGAGATAATTTCTTGTCTTCTTTTTCTAAAAGTTGAGCATAAATACAAAAAGCAGCACCGGGATTGCGGATAAATTTCTGATAAGCTGGATTTTCAGCGATACCAATAGCAACTAAAAGATTAGGAACTGTATCTTCACTGCGATTTTGCTTAAATCTGGCCCAGCCTAGATTTTTATAAATACTATATTTTTGTACTGCTAAATTGCGTTTCTCCTCTTCAGTAAATTGGTCTAGTTTTTCATCTTTTTCTGCTAATAATCTCTTAGCTTTTTCCAGTAACTCTACCGCTTCTGCATTCTTATTATCGCGCAGATACCAATAAGCGAGATTATTATAAGCATCTATAAAACCACCTTTTGCCGCAATTAAATAGTGTTTTTTCCCATTAGTCAAATCCTGTAACTCTTCATAAAGTGTTGCCAACTTATAATGAGCATCTAAATTATCTGGATCTAACTCAATCGCTTTTAAATACTTCTCTTCGGCTGAAGCTAAATTAGGAAATTCTTGACTTGCTGGCGGAGGAGATTGTAAATGGCTTCCTTCTTGCTTATAAAGCTCAGAAAACCAAGAGAAATTTAGATAAATTCCCAAGAGAATAGCAAAGACTATTACTGTTACAGAAAACTGTATTTCTTCATACCAATGTTCAGCAATCCCAAGCAATTTCATTAACTTAACAAAACCCTTCTGGCGCGTCCGTGTGAGAGCATTTTCAGTTTGTAATAAAGAAATGAAAGTCGAAAAAATAACACCTCCTATTTCTAGCAAACCTGAACCACCACTAAGAAACCGAGTAGCAATCGTTCCGATTAATGTAAAATTAACCCCTAATAAAACCAGTTTAACGATTCTCAATAGCCAATCAAAGCGATTGCAAGGATGCAGAGATTCCCTACTTTCTAAATGCCACCACCAAGCTTGAGCAGACATAGGTAAAGTCTCCCGATATTCAGCTAAGTCAAGAACTTGAGTAATTTTGTAACTTTTCTGTTTTAATCTATTATCTTGTTCGATTAATTTTGACGACATATCAACGGAAATTTCCGCCTCAGCTTCCATTTGTTTATGAAGAGCATCTCTGGCGGCAATAATTTCTAAAGCCTGTGCTTTTTTCAGAGATTTATTATGAGAAGTATCTAAATAATTTAGAGCATTCTGGTAACGCTCTAAAGCAACTTGAAAGGGTGTCGGCACAGGTGCAGGAGAATTCATATTATACAATCCTAAAAGTTTAGTTTCTTTCACTGTTTGAGGGTAAAAAATACCTCGGCAAAACTGGC
Source organism: Microcystis sp. M20BS1 (assembly GCF_020245305.1). Taxonomy (NCBI): domain Bacteria; kingdom Bacillati; phylum Cyanobacteriota; class Cyanophyceae; order Chroococcales; family Microcystaceae; genus Microcystis; species Microcystis sp. M20BS1. Next base: position 3,187 of record NZ_JADBUZ010000044.1, read on the forward strand.
TGCTGATACTAAATCCTGTTTAAAAAGTATAGGAAAGTGGGAAGATGGGGCAAAAAACCAAAGAAATTAGGAACTATATGTCCCTAATTCCTGTAGTATATGCCATTGTATCTAACGGGCTTGGAGAGACTCGAACTCCCGACCTTGTGGTCCGTAGCCACACGCTCTAATCCACTAAGCTACAAGCCCTTGTTTTTCTCAACAGTAAACTACTATAGCACAGGTTCATTCAATGACGCAAGAGGGTAAAGAAAAATTATCTCATCTCGACAGCCAAGGACAGGCCCAGATGGTGGATGTATCGGAGAAAATGCCCACTAAACGCACTGCTATCGCCCTAGGACAAGTGAGAATGCTAAAAACGACTTTTGAAGCCATAGAACAGGGAAATGCGCCTAAAGGTGACGTTTTAGGGACGGCCAGACTAGCGGGAATTATGGCGGCCAAACAAACTTCCTCCTTAATTCCCCTTTGCCATCCCTTACCCCTGCAAAAAATCAATGTTCAGATTATCCCGAAAGCAGAGTTACCCGGTTACGAAATTCGCGCAGAAGTGGTGACAAAATCGGAAACTGGGGTAGAAATGGAAGCTTTAACGGCGGTATCTGTGGCAGCCTTGACTTTATACGATATGGCTAAAGCGTTAGAAAAATCAATTCTGATTGAGAATATCCGTTTGCTGAGTAAAACAGGAGGGAAATCAGATTATCATCAGGATACCCTGTTGCCATGAAAACCCGGGTGCATCTCACATTTGCAGAAATACCGACAATCAGCAATTATCAGTGACTCTTAAATTATTACAGATGGGTCAGCGGCTGCGTGTAAGCATCCCACCGAAAAACTAATGCGCGGGGGTTTTGGGGGGTAGAACCCCCCAAAGGCTTGGATTGAGTGGTAAAATCGGAAGTAATGACCGATTTTAGCCGAGAGTGTCCCCGTAAAAATCCCAACTTGGTAGATTGACAAAAATGAGATGCAGCCTAAAAAACCTAAGTAACCCCTTCTAACTTTTCATCGGTCAATTGATATAATTCCTGTAATTTCTCTAATTTGTCGGGGTCTGCTTGCCAAAAACCGCGACCCTGTGCTTCTAACATTCTACCGACAATATTACGGAAAGCTTCGGGATTAGCTTGACGCAATTTTTCCGCCATTTCTGTATCAAAAGCGTAGGTATCGGCTGCCTGATCATACACCCAATCGTCACTAAAATTAGCCGTACCGCCCCAACCAATTAAAGCGGTCATTCTTTGGGAGATTTCGTAGGCCCCACCGGAACCTTGATTAACCATGGCATTGGCCCATTTAGGATTGAGTAATTTACTGCGGTATTCTAAGCGCAAAACCTCCTCTAATTTGCGGGGAGTTGTATCATTGGAAAAACTCTCAACAAAACTCGTCATCACCCGTTTACCGCTTTGTTTTTCTGCGGCTAATTTTAATCCTCCCGTGTTGCCGTAGTATTCCTGAATATCGGTTAAACCGTATTCTACCGAGTCAATTTCTTGGATAATACTTTCACTGGTTTTTAATAACTGTTGTAGCACTTCTGGCCGCGCTTGTCCCTTATCTTGACGACCATAACTAAAAACATTACGCTTTTCCCAAGTTTTCGCTAATTCGTTTTCATTATCCCAATTTCCCTCCACTACTTGGTCATTAACTAAAGAGCCAAAATCCCCAGCAGGATTGGAAAATAAACGAGCGCTCGCATTGTCAATTCCTTGACTTTTTAAGGCTAAATAGTGCTTACGGATATAATTATCATTTTCCGATTCTTCTATCTCAGCTACCCGCTGCATTAAATCATCCAATAACTCGATAATATTGATAAAAGTATCCCGAAAAATTCCCGATAAATTAGCCAGAATATCGATGCGCGGGTGTCCAATTTCCCCTAAAGGTTTTAATTCATACCTGACAATTCTTCCTGTCCCCTCTTTGACTGGTTCCGCACCGACTAATTCTAAGAGAATACCCAGGGATTCACCCTTAGTTTTAATCACATCTAATCCCCAGAGTAAAACTGCTACAGTTTCGGGATATTTTCCTTTTTCGGTTAAGTTTTGTTCTAGGAGTTTTTTGGCGATTTCTCGTCCGCGCGTGTAGGCTGCGGGGGAAGGCATTCGGTAGGGATCCAAAGCGTGTATATTGCGTCCTGTGGGTAAAACTCCCGCACCATCCCGGAGTAAATCACCCCCCGGTGCCGGTGGTACATATTCCCCATTTAATCCCCGCAAAAGATTAGTTAATTCTTCGCTATTTTGTCCTAATAAATTTTTAATAGCAATGCCTTCTTTAAGCTTTTCATTGGTTGCTTCGTCAGCGATAATTTGCTGAAATTCTCGCTCAGATAAATCGGTGAAATAAGCGTCAAGATAACCTTTTAATTCTTCCTGATTGGGAGCAGTTCCTAGGGTGTGTAAACCCGAAGAAAATAGTCTTTGTTCGACGATTTGCAGGTAATTATACACCTTGACAAAATAATCGGTTAGTGCATAGCGGCTAAATAATTTGGCATTTTCTAAAGTGAATTCTATTCCCTGTTTTTCTGCTTCCAGAAAAGGACAATCTTTAGCGATACCTGTATCAATAATCTTTTGGAGAATACTATCTCTTAAAGCGTAATTTTTCTCAGGATTTTCTCGAAACTCGGCAATCAAATCTCGTAAAATCATCAATTCTTTATATAATCCTGCTCGTCCGTAGGGAGGCACATTATGGGAAATTAACACCCCATAACCGCGACGTTTAGCTAGGATAGATTCCGAGGGATTATTAGCGGCATAAATATATAAATTCGGTAAATCTCCTAATAAAATATCTGACCAAGAATAACCAGTATTTCCTAGGGGTGAACCGGGCAGCCATTCGACAGTTCCGTGCATACCAAAATGAACGAGCGCATCGGTCTTAAAATCTTTTTGTAACCACTGATAAAAGGCTGCATACTGAGGGTGAGGAGTTAAATCTTTTTCAAACATTAACCGCATCGGATCCCCAGCAATTCCTAAAGGTGGTTGCACTCCAATCCAGATATTACCTAACTCAATTCCCCCTAAATGATACTGGTCGCCAATAGTTTTTATCCCCGCATCTTTAAGGGATTTCCAGTGTTTTTCGATGCGAGAAGTTAATAGATAACCTAGCCAATTTTCTAAAGTTTCTATCGATAAACGATTTTGTTTAGAGAGATTTTCATCATCGGCAAATTTGACTTTTTGAATAATTTCTTCCCCGTCTTCGGGAATCGTTCCCAGATTATAACCCTGCGCTTGTAAAGCTTGTAAAAACTTAACTAAACTCCGGGGAACATTTAATAAAGCTGCCGTACCAACTGCCCCATAACCTGGGGGAAATCCATAGAGAATGATGGCTATTTTGCGTTCTTGCGGAGGGGTTTTATGTAACTTAATCCAACTATGCAAACGTCCAGTTAAACGCTGTAATCTTTCGGGGATTAAATAGATAGTTTCCCCCACTAATCCCCCCAGAGGAATTGTATCAATTGCCCCATCTAATTCCGGTAAAGCGTATAGAACCACACTCTGTAAACCACCGATTCCCTGTCTTGTCCAAGAATAAATATCTTGAATCAATAAAGGGGCAGCGATAAGATAAGGAATATTTTTAGCGGACAGAATTCGTTTAGCCACTTCTACCTGTCTTCCTGCTTCCATAGAACCCGCAGGACCTCCCACCAAAGGAAAGCCAATCGTCGAGACAATTGCATCTACTGTCACCGCATCTTCACTTAAAGAAGGAGTTTCAATGATTCCTTTTTTTCTTTGCTGAATTTCGTAGTCTGTGGTTAACCAATCCCGAACAATTGTATGGCCTTCCACTCCGTTAATAAACACGGGTAGGGGAATTAAATTAGCCGTTTCAAAATGACGGAGTAATTGATTAATATAGGGTAGTTTACTGATAACGTGCTTCCGATAAAGCAGCAGTGCCACCACTGGTTTATCAAGGGATTTATTTTTTTTATACCAAGTCAAATATTCTTGGGGAGTGAGAAAATAACCCTGATAATCGGGGTGTAATAGTCCCTTATTGGGAGTTTCGATGACTTCGGGTATTTCCTGTACTTTTAATCCTAGATATTTTTGGGCAATTACCCAACACATAGCGGCAACATTTTCGGTTCCTCCCGCATTCCAATAACCGTAGATAATTAACCAATTACGCAAATCTTGAACTTTTTTAGCGGGAATAAATTTCAGCAGTTTCGGACCAGTTTTGAGGAAACTGAGATAAGCAGCTAACTTATCTTCTTCCTTGCCACTGGAAAATTTACTCAAGATAAATTGAATTGGTTTTGGCATTCCTTTTGGTTTATCCCCGATGGCAAATTCTCCCAAACGGGTTAAACTCATTAACTCTAAAGCAGACTCAAAAACTAAGCGAATCGGAATCTCTGCCGCTCGTTGCCGCAGCCAAGTAACTTGATCGTAATCGAAGATCAAACTAGCAAAAAAAACGTCGGCATTGGCTAAAGCTTGCTCGACTATTTCCGGTTCGCTAGTCAAGGATTTATCGCTGAATACTTTTACTTCTAAATCGGGACATTTAGAACTAGCCAACAGGCCCGATTGCCGATATAAATTGGTGTTAAAGGTTTCAAAGCCAACAATTAAAACAATACTTTTCATAAGAATTTATTTTCTGATAAATCAGGGTGCGTTATTTTGCCTTAACACACCCCCTGAAATGATCATAACAACAAATTAATAATAACTGCCAGATTTGCGATGATGGATGGCGGTTAAACCCTGGTGTAAAACCCTGCCTTTTTCTGCGATCGCATAAAGCAGCCAATGATCACCGCACTCCATTCGTTGTTCCACCCGACATTCCAGATAAGCGAG